>JBFKCZ010000451.1:0-3167 GCA_041620035.1 Pseudomonadales bacterium | reverse complement strand
GGCGCGCCTCGGGGGTGACGAGTTCTGCATCATGTTGAGCGATTGTCCGCAGGAACAGGGCGAGAAGATTGCCGAAGCGATGCGCACCAGCCGCAATATCGGCGTAGGTATGCCGTCCGGAGACATCGATCACGGCGACCCGATCGCGTCGGCCGGCCGCCAGATTGCGATCCAGCAGATCGGCGGCCGCGTTGTAGCTCTCGAGTTCGGCGATCATCAGGCCGCGATTCGAACGTACTCGAAGTCGCCGGGCTTGCCGCCGACACCAAACTTGGGTGGCGTGATCCACGACGCAAACTCACCCGCTTTGAAGCGAGGCTGCATCAGCGACAAGACGTACTCGAGATCCCCGCCAGTTGGGAGCCACGACGCCGCGTCGCGCTGCCACGTCCCGGCATCGAGCACCTCGCCGGATGGCGACACCGACAATGCCGAGAACGCACCCTGGCGGCGGTTGAAGGCGCGATGCGGCAGTTCGAAACGAAAGTCGAGGCCGTGCCGCTCGACGATGCTGTTCCACGCAACGACGAGGGGGGCGCAGTCGGCGATGTAATCGTCGAGCAGACGCGCATTGATCGCCGTGATCGCCGGTTGCGGCTTCTTCGCGAAGCCTCCGTCGGCGTATTCGAGTACCGGATAGGTCGCATCGTGCAGCTGATGGTCGTCGTCGATGTCCACTTCGTGGAACCGGCCCTTGATGCCCGCATTGAATGCGTTGGCGGCGTTGGTCGAGATCTCGGAGCCGAACAGATCCAGCGTCACCGAGAAATGGAAGTTGAGCTTCTTCTGCAGCATCGGCAGATCGATCACGCGCAGATCGCGCACCCGGCCGATGTCGTCCGCATGGCGGATACCGGCTTCGTTCATCGCCTGGCAGGTGCGTTCGACGATGCGCTCGATGCCACTCTTGCCGACGAACATGTGGTGCCCTTCTTCCGTGATCATGAAACGGCACGTGCGCGATAGCGGATCGAAACCCGACTGCGCCAGCGACTCGAGCTGCATCTTGCCGTCGCGATCCGTGAAACTCGTGAACATGAAGAACGACAGCCAATCCGGAGTCGCTTCGTTGAACGCGCCGAGGATGCGCGGCTTGTCCGGATCGCCCGATGTGCGCTGCAGGAGCATGTCCGCCTCTTCGCGCCCGTCGCGCCCGAAGTACTTCTGCAGCAGGTACACCATGGACCAGAGATGTCGCGCTTCTTCTACGTTGATCTGGAACAGATTACGCATGTCGTACAGCGACGGTGCGGTGTGGCCGAGAAAACGCTGCTGCTCGACGGACGCCGGTTCGGTATCGCCCTGAATCACGACCAGACGCCGCAACAGACTGCGATACTCTCCCGGCACTTCCTGCCACGCCGGCTCGCCTTTGTGCTGGCCGAATGGAATGGTTCGTCCTTCCACCTGTGGCGCCAGCAGAATGCCCCAGCGGTATTCCGGCATGCGCACGAATCCGAACTTTGCCCAATCGCCGGATTCCACACCGACCGCGGTACGCAGATACACCTCACTCTGCTGAAACTCCGTCGGACCTCTCTCCAACCACCAGTCGATGAACTTGGGATGCCACTGCTCCAATGCCCGCTGCAGTTGTCGGTCGGAAGAGAGCGACACGTTGTTGGGGATCAGAGTGTCGTAGCTGATGGCGGACATGACCGGGCTCCTCAGGTGCGATGCTTGTCGAATTCCGGGCGGCGACCGGTGCCGTACAACGGCAGCGCGCCTTCCTCACCAGTCGCGTTCGGCCGCTGGAAGATCCAGTTCTGCCAGGCCGAGAGGCGCGCAAAGATCTTACTCTCCATGGTTTCAGGTCCGGGAAACCGCAGGTTGGCCTCGAGCGCGGTGAGCGCATCGGCCGAGAAACGGCTGCGGGCTTCCAGCGCAAGCCGCAGTTCGTCGTCCCAGTCGATGTCGTCGACCGCGAACGTGACGAGGCCGGCAGCGAGCGCGGCTCGCGCATCGAGCCGAACGCCGATCGAATCCTCCGCGCGGTGCAGCGACTCGGGTTCGCCGATGAACCGGGTGCCGAGCCGCGACAGGCCATTGACCATTGCGTACGCACCGAAGTTGCCCTTCGAAAGGACGATGCACGCGGTTTCTCCGCCTTCTCCGTCTTCTCCACTGTCTCCGCCTTCGCGCATGTAGCTGCGATCGGCCGCGAAGACCGCCTCGGAAAGAAACCCTGCGAAGCAGCTGCCAGGCTCGATCAACGCGAAAATGGATCGCGCCGAAAGATCGAGACGTTTCCACACCCGCCGGGCCAGCAGGTTCACCTCGCGCAGAAACGGATGCGACCCGGCAGCCGTCAGCAAACCATCGAATGCCAGCACGCGATCGATGTGCCCCTGGCTTCGAATGACGATCGTACCGAGCGTCGGCTCGTTGAACCGGAGCTCGAGGAGCGCATCGTCCAACTCGCGCAGCATCGCGAGGGGCCAGAAGTCGGAACCCTGCCGGAGCGCCGCGGCGGCACTGTCCGGCACCATCGTTTGCGGACCGCGCACCTCGAGTTCCGCAAGGCCATCATCGCGCCGCGCGACGAGCGACACGTACCGATAGCGGATGTTCGAACCGTCCCGCTTCTTCTGCAGCGGAGCCAGGATGACGCCGGTTTCGTCACCTGCGGTGGGAGCAGCGCACGACTCCGCCAGCGCTTGCGTCCTCTCATCGAACGCACTGCGGGGCACCAGCTCGTCCACCAATTTGGCCTGCAGCGCGCGCTCACCGCGCATGCCCTCTTCCAGCGTGCAGAACACATCGGCGATGTCACGTCGTACGCCACGCTTGTCGACGAGACGAGTCAGCCCGCCCGTTCCAGGCAGAACCGCCAGCAGCGGCACTTCCGGCAGCGATACCGCGGCATTGCCGTCGTCGACGAGAAGGATGTAGTCCGTCGCGAGCGCAAGCTCGTAGCCGCCGCCCGCGGCGCTGCCGTTCAGCGCGGTGATGTACCGTTGGCCCGAACACCGCGTTGCATCTTCGATGGCGTTACGCGTCTCGTTGGTGAACTTGCAGAAGTTCACCTTGTGCGCGTGACTAGACCCGGCAAGCATGCGTATGTTCGCACCCGCGGAAAAAACAGGCTTGGCCGAAGTGACGACTACCACGCTCACGCCGGGATGCTCGAATCGTAGTCGCTGCACAGCATCGGCCAGCTCGATGTC
>JBFKCZ010000450.1:0-3174 GCA_041620035.1 Pseudomonadales bacterium | reverse complement strand
GCGGCGACCGAATCGATCACCACCACGTCCACGGCGCCGGAGCGCACGATCATGTCGCAGATCTCGAGGGCCTGCTCGCCGGTGTCGGGCTGAGACACCAGGAGATCATCGGTATTGACGCCGAGGGACTCGGCGTAGATCGGGTCGAGCGCGTGCTCCGCGTCGATGAAGGCGCAGGTGCCGCCGCAACGCTGGGCTTCGGCGATCACCTGCAGGGTGAGTGTGGTCTTGCCGGACGACTCCGGCCCGTAGATCTCGACGACTCGCCCACGCGGCAGGCCACCGATGCCCAGCGCCAGATCGAGGCCGAGGGAGCCGGTGGAGATGGACGGCAGATTCTCCGCCTCGCGATCGCCCAGGCGCATCATCGATCCTTTGCCGAACTGGCGCTCGATCTGGGTCAAGGCGGCCGACAGGGCGCGGCTCTTGTTGGCGTTCGTGTCACTCATTTCCGATTCCTCTTTTTTCTGTGGCACTCGTTTCTGGCGCTTGTTTCCGGCGCTTGTCTCTGGCGCCTGCTTGTGCTCGCGGGCGTACCGCGGTGACTCTTCGATCCACCAAAACGGTGGCACTACGCGAAAGTGTCGATACTGTATATTTAATCAGTAGCACTGACAACCCACCTGGCGCGGCAAATTTGCGCGTCGGGGCGATTTCGCACAATGCCGGGCGGCAACGGCCGGCTTGACACGCCGCGCGTTGACGCTCGCGCGAGCCATCTGTTTCACTCGCGTCCGCCATGCCAGACACCCCCACCTCTCCCACCTCCCCAGCGCATGCAGATGCATCCGCCCACACCCCGATGATGCAGCAGTATCTGCGCATCAAGGCCGCGCACCCCGACACGCTGCTGTTCTATCGCATGGGGGACTTCTATGAGCTCTTCTTCGACGACGCCAAGAAGGCGGCCCGGCTCCTCGACATCACGCTGACCGCCCGGGGGCAGTCGGCCGGTTCGCCCATTCCCATGTGCGGCGTGCCCTACCACGCGGCGGATGGTTACCTGGCGCGCCTCGTGCGGCGCGGCGAGTCGGTGGCCATCTGCGAGCAGATCGGCGACCCGGCCGCGAGCAAGGGCCCGGTGGAACGCCGGGTCGAGCGCATCGTGACACCCGGAACCCTCACGGAGGAGTCGCTGCTCGACGTGGCCGGTGACAGTCTGCTGTGCGGCATCGCCGCGACCGGCGGCCGGTTCGGTCTGTCGTGGCTCAACGTCGCCAGCGGTCGTTTCTGTGTCGCGGAGTTCGACGATGTGCCGTCGCTGACGGCCGAACTCGCCCGGCTCACACCCAGCGAGTGTCTGATTGCGGAGGGCAACGGGTCTGCGGCGGCCGTGACCCAGAGCCTGCACGTCCGCACCCGGGACCCCCTCGAGTTCGACGCGACCCTCGGCCGATCGGCGCTCGCGCGCCACTTCGGCGTGCAGGACCTGCGAGGGTTCGACTGCGACGAACTCGATCTCGGGCTCGGGGCAGCAGCCGCGGTGCTGCATTACGCTCAGGCCAACCACCGCCAGTCGCTCGACTTCATCACCGCTCTGAACCGCATCGCCCCGGCCGACAGCATCGTGCTCGACGTGCAGACGCGGCGGAATCTCGAAATCGATCGGCGCTTCGACGGGTCGAGCGACAACACGCTCTTCGCCATCGTCGACGCCACCCGCACGCCGATGGGCACCCGCCTGCTGCGCGAGTGGCTGAACGCACCGAGTCGGGTTCGCGCCGAAGTCGAGGCGCGCCAGTCCGCGGTGATGGCGCTCGCCGAAAGCTACGGCGACGAAGCCCTCGCAAAGCCGCTCCGCGCGGTGGGTGATCTCGAACGCATCCTGACCCGCGTCGCGCTCCGCACTGCAGCGCCCCGGGATCTGGCGCGACTCCGGCTGGCGATGTCCACTCTGCCCGAAGTGCAATCCGCGTTGCGCGACCCGCCGCCGTGCGAACGCCTCGAGACCATCGCGCGCGACATCGTTGGCTTCGAGGAACTCGCCGACTACCTGGTACGAGCCATCGTCGAAGCACCCCCGGCCGTGCTGCGCGAGGGCGGCGTCATCGCGTCCGGGTTCGATGCCGAACTGGATCGGCTGCGCGGCCTCGTGCAGAACGCCGGCGACTGGCTCAGCGCACTGGAGACGCGGGAACGCGAAGCGTCGGGCATCGCATCGCTCAAGGTGGGCTACAACCGTGTGCACGGCTACTACATCGAGGTGGGCCGCAGCGCCGCCGAGCGCGTACCCGCGAACTATCAGCGCCGGCAGACCCTGAAGAATGCCGAGCGCTACATCACCCCGGAATTGAAGGCATTCGAGGACGAGGCGCTGAGCAGCGAATCGCGGGCACTGGCGCGGGAGCGCACGCTGTATGAATCGGTGCTCGATCGCATCAACGCCGACCATGCCGCGCTCCGCCGCTGCGCCACTGCGCTCGCGCAGCTCGATGTGCTCGCGGCATTGGCTGAGCGGGGCCGCAGCCTGCGCTGGTGTCTACCGGAACTCGTCGACGCGCCCGGCATCCGTATCACACAAGGGCGGCACCCGGTGGTGGAGTCGGTGCTGGAGTCGCCGTTCGTACCGAACGACCTCACGCTCGACGACTTAAGCCGCATGCATGTCATCACCGGCCCGAACATGGGCGGCAAATCCACCTACATGCGCCAGACCGCGCTCATCGCGCTGCTGGCGCACACGGGCAGCATGGTGCCCGCGCAACACGCGGCGATCGGACCCATCGACCGGATCTTCACGCGCATCGGCGCCGCCGACGACCTCACCGGTGGACGCTCCACCTTCATGGTGGAAATGAGCGAGACCGCCAACATCTTGAACAACGCAACCGAATCGAGCCTCGTGCTGCTCGACGAAATCGGCAGGGGCACCAGTACCTACGATGGCCTGGCGCTGGCGTGGGCCACCGCGATCCATCTGGCCCGCGAGGTCCGCGCCTTCACGTTGTTCGCCACCCACTACTTCGAACTCACTCGCCTCGCCACGCTGTTGCCCGGCGTTGTTAACGTGCACCTGGCCGCCACCGAACACCGCGGCCGCATCGTGTTCCTGCATGCGGTGAACCCGGGGCCGGCGAGTCGCAGTTACGGCGTGCAGGTCGCGCGGCTGGCGGGCATACCGCGCGAGGTCCTGAACGCCGCTCGATTGAAGCTCGAGGAACTCGAGGCCGGGAT
>JBFKCZ010000449.1:0-3174 GCA_041620035.1 Pseudomonadales bacterium | reverse complement strand
GCACCGTGTTGCGATCGCGTCCGATGCGCATGGTCGCGCTGCAGAACACGGCGATGGGAATCTGCTTCATGGGGTCGTACATCGTCACGCTGCCGCTGCTGCTTCGCGAGGTGCACGACGGCACGTCAGCCGACCTCGGCTGGCTGAACGCCGCCAACGCGCTGGGACTCGTGACCACGATCATGGTGCTGATGCGCTTCGGCGACATCAAACACCAGGGTCGCGCACTGCTGCTGTCACAGGCGATCGGCGCGGTGGCGTTGGGGTCGATCGGTTTCGGCCTCGACTTCTCGGCTACCTTGCTGTGCATCTTTCTGTGGGGCATGTGCGGCGGCATCGCGATGAGCATGGCCCGCACCATCATGCAGGAACAGGCGCCGGCCGCGCAGCGCAGTCGCGCCATGAGTTTCTATGCCTTCTCGTTCATGGGCGCAGGGCCGATCGGCGCTCTCGCCAACGGATTTCTCGTCGATGCCGTAGGACCGGAGCAGGCGCTCGTGATCGCGTCGGCCGTGATGTTCGCGGTGGCCACCATCATCGCGCTGCGCTCCTCTCTGTGGCGTCTCGAGGGCAGCGAGTCGATCTCCGCGGGTTGAGCCGGCGCTTCGCTCACATGCGGGCAACCGATGCGAGTGCAAACTGCGCCCGTTCATCGGAGGTCGAGCATGGTCCGTATCACTTTCGCAGCGCTGCTTTCGCTCGTGACGTTCGCACCGGCCGCGACTGCAATCTGCAGCTGTCAGTGCATGAACGGTGAGCCACGAACGTTGTGCACCGATTTTGCCGAAGCGCGATCACAACGCGATCTGTGCGGGCGCCCGCCCCACCGTCTCGCCTGCGCGCCGGCGCCGGAAGCGGTCGAAGCGCCCTTGGACGCACCCATCGAAGGCGCACACGGCTGCCGCACCACCACACTCTGGGATCCGAACACCGGCGCCTATGCCACGCCGGTCAGGGTGTGCGAAACGGTGACGCCGGCCAGTCCGGACACCGATTCCCGACGCCGTGTGAACTGACGCACACGGATGACATCCACGGATTGAGCGCAGGCTCGTCTTCCGCCAACCTGAGGCCCCGAAGCTTCGCTTTGCATGCAGCTCAAGGAAGTACTGCCATGCAGCTGACCCTCTGGTCACTGCCATCGCTCGCAGCACTCGTGCTCGCGGCACATGTCTTCGCGCACCTCGCGAAATTGCGCCCCGTACCGGGCCGGTTCGGCGCGCAGAGCCTTGCAGTGTGTGTCGCCGTGTCTTCTCTGGGCCAGTTCATCGGCACCCTGTCTACGGACCTCGGCATCAAGACATTCGCCGAACAGTTGCACTATGGCGGGCTCGCGTTGCTGCCCGCGGCCTGGTTTGCCTTCGCTTACGCGATGATCCGTCGACGGCGCATGACTCGCCCCATGTTGATGCTGGTGGCGGCCCTGCCAGTGACAACCCTGATCCTCATCCTTACCAGCGGCTGGCATCAGTGGATGTGGTTACAGCGGTCGCTGGAGGTCGCCCACAACGGCTTCGTGATGCTGAAGAGCGCATACGGTCCCTGGATGTTCGTGCAGATACTCTACGGACACACCCTCGCCTTCGCCGCCACCGTGGTGCTGCTGTTCGAACTGTCGGCCTCGCCCATGCTGCGGCGCCCGATGTGGGCGGTGGCCTGTGCATGGGCGGTCGTGGCCTTGGGCAATGGCTTCTACTTCGCGCCGTTCAATCCTTGGCCCTGGTTCGATCCGACCGTCCTCGGCTTCGCGATCGCAACGGTCATTCTCAACCGGGGGGTACTGCAATCCGGACTCCTCGAATCCCATCCGATGCTGCGCCGCGAAGTCGTCGAACAGCTCTCCGACGCCGTCGTCATCGTCGATCGCGACGGTCGGATACTGGACCTCAATCCGGCCGCGGCGTCGCTCCTTGGCCTGAGTCTCGACGAAGCATTGCGGGTCAACATCGCATCGCGTCTCGTGACCCCGCTCCTGGACAGGCTCCTGACGGGCGCGGGCGGCGTGGTCACGGTCGACAATCGGTTCTTCGATGTGAAATCGACGGTGTTGCGCAGCGACGGTGATCGGGTCATCGAACTCGCGCTCGTGTTTCGCGACGTCACCGAACAACTGAAGACCCGGGAGCACCTCGAGCGTGTGTCCGCGGAACTGGAAAAAGCCGCGAACACCGATTCCCTCACCCAGCTCTCCAACCGGCGCTATTTCCGCCAGCGACTCGACGCCGAAATCGCGAACGTGGAGCGCCATCGCACGCCGCTGTCGGTGGTCTTGTTCGACCTCGATCACTTCAAGCGCGTGAACGACACCTACGGCCACGACGTCGGCGATCGCGTACTGCAGGTGATCGGCAACATCACGACGGGCTTCAAGCGGGGCGCCGATGTGGCGGCCCGACTCGGCGGGGAAGAGTTCGCCCTGCTGCTGCCGCACACCGATCTCGCTGGCGCGGTGAAAGTCGCCCAGCGCCTGCGCAGGACCATCGAAGAGCACGTGATCTCCGATCGCAACCACAATCCGATTCGGGTGACGGTCAGCGTGGGGGTCGCTTCCGTGACCCCGGAACGACCGAGTTCCGACCGAACCCTCACCGAGGCCGACCGGGCCCTCTACCGGGCGAAGAACGCGGGACGCAACCGCGTCTGCACGCCGGAATGAACCGGCTCAGTCCGCTTCCGTCGCCGCAGGCACGAGCAACCCCGTGCGATCGAAGTTGAGGCCCTCACCCACGTACTCCGACGCTCTGAAGAACGCCTTGTAGCGATCGCTGCCGACCACGAAGTCGCCTTCGTCCCCCGTGCGATACAGCCGCAGGGTCGTCGCGCCGCGCTCCGCTTCGATCTGGAACTCGATCAGCGGCGCTGCATCCGCCGCCGGCGGCGTCTCCGCTCGCCCAAGCACGCGCAGATTGGCGAGCTTGGAAGCGAGATCGCGTGCCGTGTCCTGATTCAGCGTCTCGCCATCCTTCGCATCGGCCAGGAGCCAAGCGCCGTCGTCCAACGTGATCGTGTAAGCACCGGTGCGCGTGATGGCGCGAATCGAACCTGCCGGCTGAAGCAGGGTCTTGTCGAGCCACTCGTCCGCTTTGGTGGACGCCTCGTAGTTGGCGAAGGTGACCGCATACACATCCGTCGCACCCGAGACGCGCGCGTGTACCTTGCGGAAGCCCGGTGACG
>JBFKCZ010000448.1:0-3175 GCA_041620035.1 Pseudomonadales bacterium | reverse complement strand
TGGTGTTGTCGCCGACGTAGTTGCCATCGGCATCGGTCACACGCCAGTCACCCACCCAGAAGTCGAAGGCCCGAAACTCCGGCGCGGAACAGGGTGGAATCTCGTCTGCGGCGAACGCGGTCACGGTGCACAGGACGCATGCAAGGACAACGAGAAGACGTGGCATCATCGCAGGACCTCTTCCGGTCGGAAACGCACCATATCACGCCAATTCGACGGCGCCGTCACGCCCCTCAACAGGCAGCTGCAAGCCACCCTGCCGATGGGCCGCATCGCGCTCCAGCGGTTGCCCGGCTGCGAATCGATCACGCTGGGGCTGATCGCGCCGGACTTTCCACTGGGGCCCTTACCGGCGGACGTCATGCACGCCGTCATCGCGTCGCCGGCCTATTGGGCGTTCTGCTGGGGGAGCGGCCTCGGACTTGCGCGCATGCTGCTCGCGCAACCGTCGTGGGTAGCGGATCGCACCGTACTCGACCTGGGTGCGGGGTCGGGTGTGGTCGGTATTGCCGCCAAGCGCGCCGGAGCCCGGCGCGTGATCGCCTGCGACACCGATCTGCTCGCGCTCGAAGCCGTGCGCGTGAACGCTGCCATCAACGCAGTCGAGATCGAGACCATCCCTGACCTGTCAGCGCTCGCAGGACGGGTCGATATCGTGCTCATGGCCGACGTGCTCTACGACAAGAGCAACCTGCCGCTCCTGTCGTCCATATCGAGCCTGTGCGGAGAAATGCTCGTGGCCGATTCGCGTATCAAGTCACTGCCCGAAGGCGGCTATCGCCTCATCGAGGAACTGAACGCCCGCACGTTTCCGAATCTCGGCGAGTTCGACGAGTTCGCAACCGTGCGGGTGTTTCATCGCACGGCGGCATGAGCGGTGTCGGCCAGCATCAGTACGTCGCGGCGAAACATGCGCTGCTCGAGACTGCGCAGCGTGCGTCGCTCGGGGTCCGTGGCCCATGTCGATCGGCCGTCGGCCGTGTCGAACGCAAAGACGAAGATCGCGTCGAACTGCTCATCCTCCGTCGCGACGAGCGGATTGAGCCGCGCGTGCCAGACGAGGCGTCCGCCATGCACGGCGAGGATCGCCGCGTCTTCGTTCCACCACTCCTCCGCGTACCGCTCGCGCCATGATTCACTGGCACCCTGCACGAGCCGAACGGCGAGGAAACGACCACCCTCTTCGAAAGGCATCTCCGGGCTGCCGGCCAGTACTGCGGTGCGGCCCAGCGCGGCCGCCCGTGCATCGAGTCGCGCGCGATACTCACTCGATGTCACCATGTCGATGAACGCCGCACGCGACGGGTACTCGACCAGTATGACGTGCTGCCAGTGGTCGAAGGCTTCACCCGCGACCAGTTCGGTCAGCCGGCCCTCCCACACGGCTCGGCCACCCAGCGACTTCACCATCGTCAGCGTGGGCTGGGCATAGTCGGCGAGGTATCGCTGATAGGCATCGTCGGAATCGAAGTCGAGCAGATTGACCATGACGAACGGCGCAGTCTTGCGTTCGTCGTGCAGCACGAATTTGAGCCCGTTCGGCCCCAGGTAGAGCGCCGCGCCACCAATCACGATGACGACCAGTCCGAGAAACAGCAGGAATCCGGCGAGACCCCGGCTCAAACAGCACGCTCCAGGCGAAAAAAGGACGCGCGCTGATGGTACTCAATCCCCGTGGCTCGCCGAAGCGGAATTCGCTAGGCTCGTGAGATCAATCACTCATCGACACACGAACAGGGGGAAGAGCGTATGTACCGAGATATCACCTACGAGGTCGACTCACCGGTCGCCACCATCACGATGAACCGCCCCGACCAGCTGAATGCATTCACCGTGCGCATGCTCGCGGAGATTCGCCACGCGCTGGCAGCGGCGGAGCGCGACGAACAGGTAGTCGGCATCGTTCTCACCGGTGCTGGGCGAGGCTTCTGCGCCGGCATGGACATGAACGCCCTCGACAGCATGGCGGGCAGCAGTGGTGGCAAGCCGGAAGACCTGTCGAGCCTCAAGGCCAATCCGGGCAACCCGGACATGGGCGACAACTTCACCGTGACCTATTCGTATCTTCTGTCCATCCGCAAACCACTCATCGCAGCCGTGAACGGCGCATGCGCGGGGTTGGGATTCTGTTTCGCGTTGCTCTGTGACATGCGCTTCGTGGAGCGCACCGCCAAGTTCAGCGCGGCATTCTCACAGCGCGGCCTCGTCGCCGAACACGGTGCGAGCTGGATGCTCCCGCGCCTGATCGGGCCCGGACGCGCGCTCGATCTGCTCTGGAGCTCACGCAAGTTCGACGGCGTGGAGGCCGAACGATTGGGCCTCGCGGAACGGCTCTGCGAACCCGGCACATCGGTGGCCGATGCACGCGCCTACATCGAACAGTTGGCGGCGACGACATCGCCGACGTCGCTGATGGTCATGAAGCAGCAGGTCTACAAGCACCTCAATGCCGAGCTGCGCGAGGCCATGGAAGAAACCAACAAGCTGATGGACGAGAGCCTGAAGCGCGCGGACTTCCGCGAAGGGGTTCGTTCGTTCATCGAAAAGCGCCCGCCGAAGTTCCCCGCGATTTCGGTGAAGTGAGCTTCCACGCATGTCGGTGACGCCAGAGGCCTCGATACGAGAGCCGCTGCGGCAAGTCGTACGGTCGCAGGATCTGTCGCTCAACGTGCTGACGCTTGGCGCACCAGACCTGCCGCCGCTGGTGATGCTGCACGGCATCCGCGACACCGCGATGGGT
This sequence comes from Pseudomonadales bacterium, assembly GCA_041620035.1. Taxonomy (GTDB): domain Bacteria; phylum Pseudomonadota; class Gammaproteobacteria; order Pseudomonadales; family Azotimanducaceae; genus SZUA-521. The sequence goes on along the minus strand of JBFKCZ010000448.1, from coordinate 435 downwards.
CTCGTGCCCGTCGCGGAGCATCTCGCCGACGACTTCTTCGTGGTGATGCCCGACATGCGTGGCCACGGCGACTCCGACAAGCCGGGCCACTACGCCATGCCGCAGTTCGTCTACGACCTGCACCGCGTGATGAACGCGATGCAACTGGATCGGCCGGCGATTCTCGGCCACAGCCTGGGCGGCCACATCGTCGCAAGGTTCGCTGCGCAGTTTCCCGACCGGACCTCGAAGCTCATCATCGCCGAGGGCCTGGGTCCGCCGCGCCGACCGCAGGACGAACGCTACGACGGTCCCGCCGAAGGCGCGCGCCTGCTCGCGAGCATGGAGATACCGCGCCGCATGCGGCCGCTGCCGAGTCTCGAGTTCGCCGCCGAACGCCTGCTCGCGAACAACCCGCGCCTCACCAAGGAACGCGCAGCCTGGCTCGCCGCGCAT
>JBFKCZ010000447.1:0-3177 GCA_041620035.1 Pseudomonadales bacterium | reverse complement strand
GCTCGACAACCTGCGTGCCGCCATCGTCACGGGTATCCAGTCGATCGAGGCGAGTACGCGGCAGTTCGTGGCCGAGAACCCCTACATCCTCGACCACTACCGACACAACCTGGAACGCTACTTGAAGCCGTCCCGACGGTTGCAACAGATGGAGCAGCGGGCGTTCCTGCGGGTGTCGAAGACACCGACCGAATACATGAACGTGTTCGGCGTGGCGTACCGCTACCTGCGCTACCTGAATACTCGCAAGCGCATCAAGGCGACCACTACCAAGCAATACGGTCGACTGGCCGCACAGGAACTGCCCAAGGGCGAACTGTCGGTGCGGGCCGACCGCGAGCGACGCCAGACCTTTCTCAAATGGATGCAGGATCCCGAGAAAGTCATCTACGACGACGCGCTGGCTCGAGCCTGGAAGAACTACATGGAGAAGAAGGACGCGCTGGACGACGAGCGCGGCCGCATTGCGCAGTTGCTGTTCGGTGAGCCGAAGAAGAACTTCAACGAGGCACGCGCCAGTCTGCTGACGACGGTCAGTACATACCTGTACAACCGCTGGAAGAACGATGCGGAAGGGAACTTCAAGGCGCTGACGCATTTCTTGAGGAGTCCCGAAGAAGCATCGCGGTTGCTGCGGGTCGGCGACATCTCCGATCCGCGGGGCCTTGCGGCTGCGCTCGGCGGCGACCGTCCACTCGCAGTGGTGTTCCGTGAACGCTTCACGCATGAAGGCAAGAAGCTGCTCTCGCCGCGAGGGCTGCGCGAAAAGTCGGACAGCTACCTGCGCAATCAGCTGACCACCGAGCTCAATCTGACGATGACCGAAGGCGCAATCACGGACGCGGTGGACAACGCCGTACTGTCCGAACGCGTGCGCACAATGGCGGCAGCCCGGCGGTCTCCAATCAGCGTCAACCGGCAGATCTTCGACGATCGCTACGCCGCCTACATCACGCCGATGCTGATCGCCGATCGGCCGTCGCCGAGCGACATCACCGTGCTCGATGTCCTGTTCGACGATGATCTGCGCAGCGAATTCGTGGCGGAGTGCGAGAATCTGCTGCTGTTCGACGGCATCTACGATCAGATCATCGAGCGCCTCGACACCATCGCCGAAGAAGCCGAGAGCACGCGCGCGCTTTCCAAACGGACGCTGAAGCGATTGCTCGACGATGTACTCGCGAAGGCGTCTGCCAACGGCGGCGGCGAGGCGAAGGCGTCGGCCGACGGCGACTCGGGAAACCCGGAGCGGCTGCAGCAGCAGTTCTTCAGCTGGTACCGGCGGGTATCCGACATGCCCAAGGCCACGGATTTCATCCGTGCGGTGGAGGAGTGGAAGAAGACGAGTTTCCCCCACCTGTCCGACACGCTGTTCGTGGTGGTCACCTTTCTCTTCGAGCGCCTGCTCGGCATGTATCTCGCCTCGGAGCAGGACCGGCGTCGATTCGACGGTCGCATCTCGCCCCGCAACATCGGCCGCCGCAAGGACTTCTGGAACCGTTTGACCATTGCGTACCGTGACCTGCGCATTCAGCAGGTGCTCGACGAGTACAAGGCCCGCAAGGGCACGAACCACACCGATCTCGTTGCACGCTTCTTCCGCGACTTCGAGGAACTCAACGACGATCTGCTCAGTTCCGACCCATGCGAGTTCCCGGGATTCCGCGTTTCGATCGAAAGCGCGCTGCGGCAGAAGGTTCGCCCGTGCGGCATCGTCACCGGCACCGGTACGTTCAGCGATGGCGCGGGTGGCATACGGGTCGCCGCCGTCCTGTCGAATGTCGATTTCCAGGCGGGCGCGTTCGACATGGCAAGCGCCGAAAAATTCTGCAAGCTCCTCGTCGAAGCCGCAGAACGGCAGTTGCCTGTCATCTGCTTCGTTTCATCCGGCGGCATGCAGACCAAGGAGGGCGCCGGTGCACTCTTCTCCATGGCCGCCGTGAACGATCGCATCACGCGTTTCGTGCGCGACTACGAACTCCCCGTCATCGTGTTCGGATATGGCGATTGCACCGGGGGCGCGCAGGCGAGCTTCGTGACGCATCCGCTGGCGCAGACCTACTACTTCAGCGGCACCAACATGCCCTTCGCCGGCCAGATCGTGGTGCCCTCGAATCTGCCGAGCACTGCGACGCTGTCCAACTATCTTTCCATCGTCCCTGGAGCCATGCAGGGTTTGGTCAAGCACCCCGTGCATGCGGATCTCGACGAAGCCTTGCGCAAGATCGACCCCGAGATCCCGTTGCCCACGGAATCGGTGGTCGAGGTGGTCCACAGGGTGATGGCAGGCAGCCTGTCCCAGGATCGGCCGCTCGTCATGCCGCGCCGACCGCGTTTCCGGGACAAGGACCTCGTGCGGCCCATCGAGCGCGTCCTCATCCACGCGCGCGGATGCACGGCGGTCAAACTCGTGCGCATCGCGCAACGCCAAGGCGTCGAAGTGGTGCTCGTGCAGTCCGACCCCGACATGGACTCGGTCGCCGTCGACATGCTGTCAGAGCACGACCGCGTCGTCTGTATCGGGGGCAACACGCCGGACGAGAGCTACCTGAATGCGCTGTCGGTGATGAAGGTGGCCGAGCACGAAGGTGTCGACGCGCTGCACCCGGGCATCGGCTTTCTCTCCGAGAACTCGCAGTTCGCGGAACTCGTCAGGTCGCACGGCATCAACTTCGTCGGCCCGCCGGTCTCGGCCATGGAGACGATGGGCAACAAATCGAACGCCATCAATACCTCGCTGCGGCTCGGTGTGCCGGTGGTCCCCGGCAGCCACGGCATTCTGACGAACGTGGAACGCGCCGCCGAGGTGGCCGAATCGATCGGCTATCCGGTATTGATCAAAGCGGTGCACGGGGGCGGCGGCAAAGGTATTCAGGTCGTCGAATCCCGTGACGATTTCCACGAACAGTTCCATCGCGTCACCGCGGAGGCGCGCGCGGCATTCGGCAGTGGCGACGTCTACCTGGAGAAGTACGTGACGTCGCTGCGCCACATCGAGGCGCAGCTCTTACGCGACTCCCACGGCAACACCAGGGTCTTGGGCATTCGCGATTGCAGCGTACAGCGTGACAAGCAGAAGGTATTCGAGGAATCCGGCTCGACGATGCTGCCGCCCGATCTGCTCGAGTCGGTACTCAAGCACACGGCGGCGATCGGGGATGAGGTCGGCTACGTCGG
>JBFKCZ010000446.1:0-3187 GCA_041620035.1 Pseudomonadales bacterium | reverse complement strand
TCGTCGGCGAGTTCATGGTGCTGCTCGGCGCGTTCGAAGTCGACGTACCACTCACGGTGGCGGCGGGTACCGGGCTCGTCGTGGCCGCGGTGTATTCCCTGTGGCTGGTACAGCGCTCGTTCCAGGGTCGCGTTGCGGAAGTCGAAGGCATGCGCGATTTCGGAGGGCGCGAGCTCATGGTGCAGATTCCGCTTGCGCTCGGGCTGGTGTGGCTCGGGCTCCACCCGCAAAGCGTGTTCTCACTGTCGGCGCCGCTCGTCGATCGCCTGACGTCGCTCACGGGGCTCGGGCCGTGACCGCACTCGACTACCAGGCCCTGCTGCCGTACCTCGTGCTGACCGGCGCTTTGGTGAGCGCTCTGCTCGTCGTGTCGTTCAAGCGCGGCCACGCACTCGCCGCAAGCGTCACCGTCGTTGGACTGCTCGCGAGTCTTGCGGTTGTTCCATCGTCACTGTCCGCGTTGCCGCGTACGGTCACCCCGCTGGTGCGGCTCGACGACTACGCCGCCTATCTGTTCGTGCTGTTCGCAGTCGCTGCGATCGTCACCGCGCTGCTGTCGCATCGCTACCTGCGCGGCCGACGTGGCGAACTGGAGGAGTACTACCTGCTCTTGCTGGGCGCCACATTGGGTGCCGCAGCGCTCGCGACCGCGGTGCATTTCGGTACCGTGCTGCTCGGCCTCGAGATTCTCTCGATCTGTCTCTATACGTTGATCGGCTATCCGGAAGAGCATCACGCGCCGCTCGAGTCGGCCCTGAAATACCTGGTGCTCTCCGGTGTCGCCTCCACGACCATGTTGTTCGGCATGGCGCTCATCTACATCGCGACCGGGGCGCTCGATTTCGAAAGCGTGGGGAACGCGCTGGCAGCCTCGCAGCAGAATGCGTATCTGCTCGTGGGCCACGGGCTCTTTCTCGCCGGTATCGCGTTCAAGATCTCACTGGTGCCGCTGCACATGTGGACGCCCGACGTATACCAGGGTGCACCGGCACCGGTGAGCGGCTACCTCGCGACCGTGAGTAAGGGCGCGGTCGTTGCCGTGGCGCTCCGCTACGTGGCGACGACCGACGCCCTGGAGAGCGGACCACTGCTGACCGCCATCAGCGCCGTCGCCGTGCTGACGATGGTGATCGGCAATCTGCTCGCGCTCTTGCAGACGAATCTCAAACGCATCCTCGCGTACTCCTCCATCGCTCACTTCGGCTATCTCCTCATCGCACTCGTGGTGGTTGGCGCAGCGGGTGACCCCGCGCTCGGCATCGAAGCAGCGCTCGTGTACCTGACCGCCTATTTCGCGATGACCCTCGCGGCATTCGGCATCGTCACCATCAGCTCGGACGCCGAGGATGGCCGCGAAATGGATCGAGTCGAAGACTATGCGGGACTCTTCTGGTCGCGTCCGGCGGTGGCGTTCGGATTCACGATCGCGCTCCTGTCGCTCGCCGGCATTCCGCTGACACTCGGTTTCATCGCCAAGTTCTATCTGTTCACCGCAGGCATTGCCGGCACGCTCTGGATGCTGCTCTGGGCGCTCATCATCGGCAGCGGAATCGGCCTCTTCTACTACCTGCGTGTCGTCTTCGTGATGACACGTCCTCCCGACGGGCTCGAACCGGTAACGATGCACAGTCGCACGCGCACCGGTGAAAGCACCATCGCGGTCCTTGTCGTAATCCTCATCGCCTTCGGCGTTTACCCCACACCGCTCATCGATGTCGTCCGCGACGCCGTAGCTGCCTTCGGTGGCTGAAGCCCGTGGACATTTGCCCATTTGCTGCGGAGGAATGAACCATGCTGCGTAAAGTCAGAGTACGCGACCACATGCTGACCCACCCGGTCGTCGTGACCCCCGACGACGACCTGTTCGATGCGATCCATCTGATCATCGTCAACAAGATCTCCGGGGTAACTGTGATCGACGACCAGCGGCGACCCGTGGGCATGCTGTCCGAACTCGATTGCCTGAGAGCCGTCCTGAATGCGTCGTACTACCACGAGGAACTCGGTGATCACCCCGTGCGGCACCACATGAATAGTCCCGTCGAGTGCATCGCCCCGAACGATGACATCATCGGCGTCGCCCAATCGATGCTGGACCACAAGCATCGGCGGCGCCCCGTGATCGACCGGGACGGAGTGCTCATCGGCCAGATGACATGCCGGCGGATACTGAAGGCCGTGAAGGAATTCGAAGTACCCGAGGACCCATCGGAGCGATTGTCGCTCTGAAGTTCGCGTTTCGTGCGCGTGGCAAGCTGGTCGGAACGGTTCAGTCGGGATCGGCCCGCAGGACCTGATAAATGATGTCGGCAGGATAGCCGCGCTGGGCCAGAAAGCGCGCCTGACGCGCCCAGTCCGCACGGTCCGCCGGTAACCCGGGCCCGAATTTTTTCTCGCGTACCTGGCGCAGACGCCGCGCCCAGAATGTCCCGGGGCGCGTCAAGTTGGTCTCGATGAGGTCCTCATCCACGCCGCGACCGCGCAAATCGGCGCGAATGCGAATCGGCCCGTGGCCTCGCTCGATGCGGGCGCGCACGAACTCTTCCACGAAGCGATCGTCGGACACCAGGTTGGCAGCGCGCAGGGACGCCACCACGCGATCGGCGAGTTCCGGATGATCGGTGCGGGTCGAGAGTTTCTGCCTGAGTTCCTGGCTCGAATGCTCGCGCGCCGCGAGGAGCCGAACCGCGCGCTGACGCAGCGCACGCTCGGCAGCCTTCAGATCCTCCGCGTCATCGAGCCTTGCCTCCTCCTCGCCACGTCCTTGGCCTTGGGCCTCAGGCACTGGAGTCGCTGGCCTCCACGGCTTCGACCGTGTCGTCGTCGGAGGCGGAAGGGGCTGCACCCTTGCCGGTCCGCGCCTTTGGCAGGAGATCAGCGCGAATGGCGGCTTCGATCTACTTGGCGATCTCGGGATTCGCCTCCAGATACTCGCAGGCGTTCTTCTTGCCCTGGCCGATGCGGTCGCTCTTGTAGCTGTACCAGGCGCCGGATTTGTCGATGATGCCAAGTTTGGCGCCGAGATCGACAATCTCACCGGCCCGATTGATGCCTCTGCCGTACAGGATCTGGAACTCCGCCTGCTTGAAGGGTGGCGCCACCTTGTTCTTCACCACCTTCACCCGGGTTTCGTTGCCGGTAACCTCGTCGGCTTCCTTCACCGCGCCGATACGGCGGATGTCGAGCC
>JBFKCZ010000445.1:0-3201 GCA_041620035.1 Pseudomonadales bacterium | reverse complement strand
GGAGCGGGCTTGCCCGCGAATAAGCCCCAATGATTTCCCTACATTCGTTCGCGCCCAAGGGCGCTCCCACAAGCTTCGATCAAGCTTGGACGATACCCTCCAAGCGCGCGCCCATGGAATCCACTTCACCAATAACGGACGCGACCCGTATCGACGTGAATGAAATCCGAACCCGGGTAGAAGCCCACCCCGCCGCGCTCGAGTTCCAGTGCCACCTTCCTCAGTCGCACGAGATCCACATCGCGTAGTCGCACATCGATGGCCCGGCCATGCAGATGCATGCTCTGGCTGGCGACGCCACTACCCTTGCTGCGCAACATCTCGTTGGTCGCAGGCGACCGGTACGCGGATATCACTTCGTATGGGGCCTGGCTGCCGGTCATGGTCTTTATTTCGTAGAGAATGTCGAGCAACTGCGGATCGATCGGGTGGGCTTCGCCGTTGCGGAAGTCCTTCAGGAACTCATCGATCGCGGCGAGCGCCTCGGGCTGATACGCGCCGTCGCGCAGATACACCACCGCGAGCGACTCACCGGTATGGGTGTGGTAGAAGGTCAGGTCACGCGTATCGGCCAGCGCAGCGCTGCAGAACACAGTGATCAACAGACACAACGTTGCTCTCATGGCCGGTCCTCGGCAGCGGCAAAGGGTTCCCACCGCATGCTACCGGATGTGGTCGCGCCTGGGGAGGCGTAGGTCGCAATTCGTGACTCTGCGGGTTGTGGTGCTGTGGCTCACGACACTCGCGAACCCTCTGTGGGCATCGGAAGTGTTGCGCGATCGGCTCGAGCAGATCGTGGCCCAGCAGGCGGAGGCCGACGCCGCATCACGATTCTTTGCGCCGCAGTTGCTGCTCGACGTTTATCGACAAAGGCAATTCGAGTTCCTCTGGAGCGAGCGGCGGGCCAACGGTGTCGTCAGTCTCATCATGCAGGCGCCATCGCACGGCCTCGAAGTGAGCGACTACCTGCCGGCGGAACTGCTTGCGCCGCTGTCCCTTGCGCGCATGGACCCGGTCACGCGCGCGAACACCGACCTGGCCATCACGGAAGCGTTGCTGCGCTACGTCTGTCATCTGAGCACAGGCAAAGTGGACTCGGATGCCCTGCAGGCGAGCTGGAACCTGGCGCGCATTCGCTGCGCCGACGGTGCGCGTTCGATGCTCCAGTCGTTGATCGAGGCCGACGATCTGACCATGCGTGTCGAACGCGACTTGAGCCACGGCTTTCTCTACGAAAACCTGCGGGGATGGTTGGTGCGGTACCGGGCAATGGTCGAAGCCGGCGGCTGGGCCGATGTGGGTTCGGGACCGACGCTGCAGGCTGGCGATGCCTCGGAGCGGGTGCTGGCCTTGCGTCGGCGGCTGGCTGCAGAAGGCTTCGATCCCGGCGATGCCGAGTCATCGACCTTCGATGGCGAACTCGAAGCGCGCGTGCGCGACTTTCAGACCCGCCACGGCATCGCGGTCGACGGTCGCGTGGGGCGTCGCACGGTCGCTGCAATGAACGTACCGGCCGGTGCGCGACTCGACCAGATCCGCGCCAACCTCGAACGGCTGCGTTGGGTCACCCAGAGTTGGGAGCGGCGCCTCGTTGGCGTGAACATCGCCGGTTATCGTGTCTATTACATCGAAGGGAACGCCGTACGCTGGTCGTCCCGTGCAGTGGTGGGCAAGCCATACCGACAGACACCCGTGTTCAGATCGGAGATGACCTACATGGTCCTCAATCCGGACTGGACGATACCGCCGACGATACTGAAGAACGATACGCTGCCCGCGATTCGCGGGAACCCGGACTATCTCGCAAGGGAACGGATGGACGTGCTGGATCTCGCTGGCCGCCGCGTCGATCCTTCGACCATCGACTGGTCACGCTACCCGGAGGCACCGTTTCCGTATCTGATCCGGCAGCGTCCTGGCCCAACGAATGCACTAGGGCGCATCAAATTCAACTTTCCCAACGAGCACTTCGTGTTCCTCCACGACACACCGGCCAAGCGCCTGTTCGAGTTGAGCGAACGGATCTTCAGTTCCGGCTGCATCCGCGTCGAGCGGCCGTTCGAACTTGCGGACCTGCTGCTGCGCGACGATCCGCGCTGGCAGGGCGGGGTGCTGGAGGCTGAGGCTGCCTCGGGCGCAACACGCACGATCTTTCTCGAAACGCCGGTGCCCGTGGTAATTCTGTATCTCACGGCCATTGCCACCGACCATGATCAGTTCAACCTGTTTGCGGATGTTTATCGGCGCGATCGGGCCGTGCTTGCGGCGCTCGACACCAGGGCGATATCGCGGTAGCGGTGATTGGGACACTCAGCCACCGTGCGGAATCAGAGAAAACTCCAGACGGTTGTTGCGCTCGGCGACCGCGTTCCAGTCGCCGGCCCGACTGATGTCCGGCCGGAAGGGCACTTGCGTGAGTGAATGCGTGCGATCGTGCGCGACGAGTTCGACGCTGATGCCGGAATCGGTTGCCAGCGGCGACTTCAGGAGCTCCGCGAAGCCGACCGATTCGCGATCGGCCACGAAGGACGAGTCGTCCTGGGGATGACCAAGCAGCGTGCAGGCTTCGATGGGCAGCTCCGGCGGTGCGAGCCGATAGCCGCCGGCGGGGTCGCCTACCAGGCAGAACTCGCCGAGATGCGACTCGATGCGCACGCGGCCCTGAAACCCGGTAGCCGCCAGCCGCTCGAGCAGGCCGCGCACGAGTTCCGCTCGCGTGTCGTCGAAGGGCTGGGCATCGAATGGCACCCATGTCTGCTGATTGATCGCCCACTGAAGCGCATCGATCGCCTGCAGGTAGCGTCCCTGCGATGCCGTTTGCTCGGCGCGCAGCTCCGCCTCGAAAGCCTGTTTGTCGATCTGGCGCTCCGCGGTCGGCTGCGCATCGGAGGCATCGAGCGGTGTGGTGGTTTCGGGCCACGGGCCCCAGAGAAGCGCCGCGAGAGTCAGTGTCGTGGTGGCGAACAGCGCACTGAGCGCCACCCACACTCTCGAGATGCGCGGTTCCGGCTCGGGCAATGCGTCGGCCGCGGCGCGCTGTGCCTCGATGACTTCCACCGCCACGGAGTGCGCGAGTCCGGCGCGATCCTTGCGCAGTTCGGCGCGCAGGGCGACCTGATCTTCCATGATGCGATTGACGAGCGAAGCGAGTGCGATACCGGTGGGCGATTCGCGTGGCGGCTGACCTTCTGACGGCGGCGG
>JBFKCZ010000444.1:0-3205 GCA_041620035.1 Pseudomonadales bacterium | reverse complement strand
TTGTGGCTCGGCTGCGCGGCGCTCTCGGATGGAGACTTCGTGCATCGCGCGATCGATCGCGCCGACTGCATCATCAACGTCGGCCACGATGTGATCGAGAAGCCGCCGTTCTTCATGCACAAGGGGCGGCGAATGGTGATCCACGTCAATTTCTTTGCCGCCGAAGTCGATACCGTCTATTTCCCGCAGATCGAGCTGGTCGGCGACGTCGCCAATTCGGTGTGGCGTTTGAAGCAGCGGCTCGAACCGCAGTCGCATTGGGATTTCGCGTACTTCAGCGAAGTGCGCACGCATCTCGAGCGGCACCTCGCGGTTCACGCCGACGACGATCGATTCCCCATGCACCCCATCAGGCTCGTTGCCGACGTGCGCAAGATCATGAAGGGCGACGGCATCGTTGCGCTGGACAACGGCATGTACAAGATCTGGTTCGCGCGCTACTACCGTTGCACGCACCCCAACACGCTGCTGCTCGACAACGCACTCGCCACGATGGGTGCGGGTTTGCCTTCGGGGATGGCCGCCGCGTTGGTGAACCCGAACCGCAAGGTCGTTGCCCTCGCGGGGGATGGCGGCTTCATGATGAACTCTCAGGAAATGGAAACGGCCGTCCGTCTCAAGCAGAACATCACCGTGCTGGTGCTCCGCGACAACGCCTACGGCATGATCAAGTGGAAGCAGGCGAACATGAAGTTCGAGAACTTCGGCATGGACATGGGGAACCCGGATTTCGTGAAGTACGCCGAAGCCTATGGCGCGCGTGGCCATCGACCGCGGTCGGCGGACGAGTTCGCGCCGCTACTCGCCAAGACCCTCGAAGAGCCGGGCGTCGATCTCATCGAAGTGCCGGTGGACTATTCCGACAACGATCGGATCCTGAACAAAGAGATTCGCACGCTGTCCGCGAAGGTGTAGACATTTGGACGTTGTGGGAGCGGGCTTGCCCGCGAACGAGTCACATCCAATCGCGCCCAAGGGCGCTCCCACAGCGACTTTGGAGGCTCAAGCATGCTGAAGGACAAATACCCCTACTACCTGGCCAACGCGCCCGTATTCGCGAACGAAGATCTGGAAGTCACCGACAAGTACTCCGGCAAGGTGGCGACCCGGGTCGCCATGGCCGATGCCAAGGCCATCGATGCGGCGATCGCCGCGGCCGTGGGTGCCCAGGAAGCGATGGCCGCGATGCCGCCCTATGCGCGCCAGGATGTGCTGAATCATTGTGTGGCGCGATTCAAGGAGCGCTTCGATGAACTCGCCGAAGCGCTCTGCATCGAAGCCGGCAAACCGATCAAAGACTCGCGCGGCGAAGTCACGCGCCTGATCGATACCTTCCGGGTGGCCGCGGAGGAATCCGTGCGGATCGGCGGCGAAGTCATGAACCTCGAGATCTCGGCGCGTGCCAAGGGGTATCGTGGCATGTACAAGCGCGTGCCCATCGGCCCGTGCTCCTTCATCTCTCCGTTCAACTTTCCGCTCAACCTCGCCGCGCACAAAATCGCGCCCGCGGTCGCTGCGGGCTGCACGTGGATCATGAAGCCTGCGAGCCGCACGCCCATCGGTGCGCTGATCATGGCCGAAGTACTCGCGGAGACCGACTTGCCGAAAGGAACGTTCTCGGTGCTGCCCGCGCATCGTGAAGGCGCCGATCTGTTCACCGAAGACGACCGGCTGAAGCTGCTCTCCTTCACGGGTTCCCCCGACGTGGGCTGGCAATTGAAAGCCAAGGCAGGTCGGAAGAAGGTGGTGCTCGAACTCGGTGGCAATGCCGCATGCATCGTCGATGCCGATCAGGCGAACCGGCTCGATACGGTGGTCGAGCGTCTGGTGTTCGGTGCCTTCTATCAGTCGGGCCAGAGCTGCATCAGTGTTCAACGGGTGATTGCGCACGCATCCGTCTACGACACGCTGCGCGACAAGCTCGTCGCCGCGGTCAAGAAACTCAAGATGGGCGATCCGCGCAAGGAAGACACGTTCATCGGGCCGATGATTTCCGAAGGTGAGGCCAAGCGCCTGCATGGCTGGGTACACGGCGCGGTGAAGGGCGGTGCCAAGCTCCTGTGCGGCGGGGCACGCGAAGGCGCGATGCTCGAACCTGCCGTGCTGGAAGGCGTGCCGGTCAGCGCGGAGATGAACTGCGAAGAAGCCTTCGGGCCCGCGGTCGCGCTGTACCGCTACGACGATTTCGAAGCGGCGCTCCAGCAGGTGAACGACAGCAAGTTCGGACTGCAGGCCGGAATATTCACCCACGACATCCGCAAGGCGATGCGTGCCTGGGACGTCCTCGACGTGGGCGGTGTGGTGATCAACGACGTACCGTCCTGGCGCGTCGACAACATGCCCTACGGAGGCGTGAAGGACTCGGGCCTCGGCCGCGAAGGCATCGCGTTTGCCATCGAAGACATGACGGAGATCCGCTTGCTCGTCATCCGGGACTGACCCATCAGCGGCTGACGACCGAGCGATTGCGGCCCTGATCTTTGGCTGCGTACAACGCCTGGTCCGTGCGCTCCAGTATCTGCTCGACCGTCTCCGTCGAGGGTTCGACATTGCTGATGCCGACGCTCACGGTGACGCCCGCGCCGGGCCAGTCGGCTTGCGCGATCGCGAGTCGACAACGCTCCGCAAGCGTGAAAGCGCCCTCCGGAGTGGTGTTCGGCAGGATGATGGCGAACTCCTCACCGCCGAGTCGCGCGACGGTGTCGGTGGCGCGGACGCTGGTTTCGAGGATGGCCGCGACACGGCGCAGCGCTCGGTCGCCGGCGGGATGACCGTGAGTATCGTTGAAGCGCTTGAAGTGATCGATGTCCACCAGGAGCAGCGCCAGCGCGTTGCCGTAGCGGTTGGATCGCGCCATTTCGTCACGGATCTTGAGGTCGAACCCGCGTCGATTGTCGACGCCGGTGAGTGAGTCGGTCGTAGTTTCGGTGGCGAGCTGGCGCACGACGCGATGCAGTTCCAGTTGCGCCATCACCTGGCGTGAGAGCGCCACCAGGCAATTCATCTGCCTCGGCGTCAGTTCGCGCGGCACCCGGTCGATCGCGCACAACGTTCCGAGGGCATGGCCGTCATCGGTCACGAGCGGCGCGCCCACATAGAAGCGGATCTCCGGTTCGCCGATGACCAGAGGGTTGTCTCGAAAACGCGCGTCGCGCGTCGCATCGGAAACGACGAACGGCGCATCGGGTGTCGCGATCGCGTGTGC
>JBFKCZ010000443.1:0-3206 GCA_041620035.1 Pseudomonadales bacterium | reverse complement strand
TCGACAACGTCGAGGTGCCGAAGACCAATCTCGTCGGTGAACAGGGCAAAGGCTGGACTTGCGCGAAGTATCTGCTCGAGTTCGAGCGCGGCAATGCCTATTCACCGGCGCTGAAAGGCGCGCTCGCCCACGTGCGTGGAATGGCTGCTCAGGAATCCGGCGGAATGGGCGAACCGCTCATGGCCGATACGGCGTTCAAGGCGCGGATCGACGACGTCGAAGTGCAGATTCTGGCACTCGAGTTCACCGAACTGCGCATCCTGGGTGCACTGGCTGCCGGTCAGAACGTCGGACCGGAGTCGTCGCTACTGAAGACGCGCGGCACGGAATTGCAGCAAGCGGTCACCGAACTGGCGGTGGAGGCGGTGGGCTACTACGGGTTTCCATTCGATGCATCGGTGCCGACCCCAGGCGACAACTTCCGCCCCGTTGGTCCGCAGTACGCCAACGGTGTTGCCCAGGACTATTTCAATACGCGCAAGGTGTCCATCTTCGCGGGTTCCAACGAGATTCAGCGCAACATCATGGCTAAGCTCGTGCTGGGTCTCTAGGGAAGCTCTGCACAAGTTCCGCGAGCGCGCCGCGGCCCGAAGGGTTGAGCCGGAATGACGCCGTGCCTTTGTCGCGCGCCTTGACAATATGCTCGATATTGCCTGCTGCGCGCTTCGCGGCACAACGCCATTCCGACTCAACGCGCCTCGCGTCACTTGTGCAGAGATTCCCTAGGCAGCAGGCTTGCTTCCGTCAGCACGTTCGCCATCGTGGTGAACTGGAAGTCGTCGAGCAGGCGACGCAGCTTCATCTCGCAATTCGCGAGATTGTTGTAGTGCCGAAAGCGCGATCGCCAGGGCGCGCGAATGCGCGGCTGATCCGGATCGAGCTCCCAGGGGTGCAGGTAGAAGACGAAGGGATGACCGGTCGTGTTGCGCGATCGCAGCAGGGCGCGCGTGAGACGATACGGGTATAGCCGGAAGTAGCCGCCCCCAGATACCGGTATCCGGACACCGAACACCTCGGCCACGGTCATGGGAAATTCGACGAGCCGACTACCGTTCGGCGTCGTCAGCCAGTGCGCGTGCTCGCTGTCGACGGCGGATCCATAGAGATCGTGACGCACCGGAAACAAGCTCGAATCGTAGCCGAAGCCGCACTCGGCGAGCACATCGAGCGCCCACCGTGAGGCTTCGGTGATCGAAAAGCTGGCGGCCCGATATCCCAGTACCGCTTGACCGCACTGGTCTTCGAGCAGGTGCTTCGAGCGGATCGTTTCGTCGCGAAATCGCCCGCGTTGCTGTTGATAGACGAGCTGATGGCTGTAGCCGTGACAAGCGACTTCGTGGCCGTGCTCGGCGATCTTTCGCGCCAGCTGCGGATGTCGCTCGGCGACCCAGCCGAGCACGAAGAAGGTTGCCTTGGTGCCGGTCGAATCGAGCACAGCGAGCGTCTTGTCCGTATTGCGCTCGACGCGCGACTCGAATTGCTCCCAGGTGTCCGGACGAACCTGTTCGCGGAATGCGGAAACGTGGAAGTAGTCCTCCACGTCGATCGATAGGGCATTACGCACGATTCTATCTGGCGCCTTCGCCAACCAGGACGACGTCGATGGTCTGGATGAGGATGATCAGATCCAACAGGATGCTGTGGTTCTTCAGATAGTACAGGTCGTACTGGAGCTTTTCTTTCGCATCGTCGAGTGAGGCACCGTAGGGATAACAAAGCTGAGCCCAACCGGTGAGCCCGGGTTTAACGCGATGGCGGTGATCGTAGTACGGGATCTTCTCACCGAGATCGTTGACGAACTCGGGCCGTTCCGGACGTGGTCCGACGAAACTCATGTCGCCGCGGAGTACGTTGAAGATCTGCGGCAGTTCGTCGATGCGTGTGGCCCGAATGAAACGCCCGACGCGCGTGACACGCGGATCGTTGGGTGCGGCCCAGATCGCCTGGCCGTCGCGTTCCGCATCGAGCGTCATGCTGCGGAACTTGGTCACCTGGAAATAGCGTCCCTCGAAGCCGACACGTTGCTGCCGATACAGAACGCTCCCCTTGAAGCGGCTCTCCACGGCGATTGCCAGAGCCGTGAGCGCCATGATCGGCCACGTGACCAGGAGCAGGCCCAAACTTGCGAGAATGTCGAATATCCGTTTGCTCGATGCACGCAGGTTGCTGCGGGCAAATCCGTCCGAGAACACCATCCACGAAGGCTGCAGAAGTTCGATGTCGAGCTTGCCGGCTTCGCGTTCGATGAACGCCTGCACGTCCGTGACGATGATTCCCGACATGCGGCAGTCGAGAAGGTCGTCCAGTGGCAGCCCGCCGGATTTGTCGCGGCTGCGGCGACGCTCGTCCACCGCAACGACGATCTCCTGAACGCGCTCGGCCTCACAGTAGCTGGCGAGCGATTCATTGAAGGAGAGCACTTCGCCGCCGTGGTCGCGAACGAGTTCCGGTGCGTCGCCAACGGGGATGTAACCGAGGATTCGAAATCCGCGCTGGTCGTAACGCCGGCGCATCCGCGAAGCGATCTTGAGCGCGCGTTCGCCAGTGCCGAGCACGACGACACGCCGTTTCATGCCTTCGTGATCCAGGAGTCCCAGCGTCAGCCAGCGACTGATCGCGATGAACATGAACGCCGCGACGGCGGCAATGGCCAGGGTGCCGCGCCCGAGCGCCAGTCCAGGTACCAGGTAATAGATGAACGCGCTCGCCATGCTGCCGACCAGGAAGACGGCAACAGCCGAGCGCAGCATCATGCCGGTGTAGCCTTCCCGGATGTACGCGTCGTAGACGCCCATGGCGACCATACCGGTCACCACGATCGAGGCGTACATCGCGGCGCTCGCCATCAATGCCGGTTCGGTCAGGGCAGCGTCTTCGGCGCGCAGCCAGGTCGCGAGATAGACGGCGCCGATGGCGATCGCGAATTCCGCGGCCGCCATGATGAGATGCGGGGTGTGAAGGTAGTGCCTCAGAACCCGAATGTGGGGCACGGGTCGGATTTCCTCGAGTCAATCGAAGGCGCGCCACCGTAGGGACGCCTCGAAATGCTACAACGCTCGCCGGATGGAATTGTCGGGTGCGGGCATCGAATGTCCATGTGGCTCATGTAAGCCACGATCCACGCGGCACCCGATAACTGCGCATAATAAATATTATGTTAAATACGCATTCGTACCGGCCCCCAATGAGGCAATGACGCGCGCCCC
>JBFKCZ010000442.1:0-3210 GCA_041620035.1 Pseudomonadales bacterium | reverse complement strand
GAGGGTGTCGAAAAAGTCATCGAAGCCATTGTAGGAGCGACCATTGGTCGCGATGTTCTGCTGGTTTCCAAGGAATCGCGAGCAGAGCTCGCTCAAGAGAATGCAATCGCGAGCACGGCTCGCTCCTACAAGATTTGTCGACTTTAACGACACTCTCCAAGGGTCGCTCTCACAATGAATTCGATGACGGTGCCCTCCTTGCGCATGGTTGAACGCAAGCCCCGCTCCCACGTCACTCGCCGAATCCGAATCGGTTCGACATACGGATGCTCGCGATCAGGCCGATCAGCGATGACGCGAACGCGAGTCCGATCAAGCCCGTGAGCAGGCGGATTTCGATGTTGCTGGATGCCGGATTCGACAGGTCGATGAGCTTGCCGAAGAAGCTGCCATAGAGCATGCCGGCCGTTGCCGCGTAGGATGCGGTGAACGCGCACCAGCGCGCCGGTGTCGGTGCACGCATGAGATAGGCCGTCACGACGAGTGGCACGCCGATGAAGAAGTCGTCGAAGACGAAGAGCAGGTTGCGTCCCTGCCCCCAACTGCGAATCGACTCTCCGATCATGAGCGATGCGCCGAGCAACGCGCCCCAAACCCGCCAGAACAGCATGTCGATTTTCTCCCGTGGTCAGAACCAGTAGTCACTCACACATCGGCCGTCACGTGGCAGATCCTCGAATCGCTCGAGGCCATCGAAGTGATCGATGGGAATGTTTGCAACCGCCTCCGGTTCGGCGAGCCGAAGATTCACGGCGATTCGACGCCTACCGTCCGGGCGCGGTTCCAGCGATCGCCAGTAGGCAACGCAACCGCAGTCCGAGCAGAAGTGAAAGCCGATCTCATTGCCTCGCACGTAGATCGATGTCGGCCCCGACACATGAATGCCTTCGCCTTCGAAGTCATACGCCCACAACACCCCGTAGCGGCGACACACCGTGCAGTTGCACGCCGTTGCCCCTTCCGGAGTCCCGTGAAACAACCAGTGCACGGTACCGCAATGGCAGGAACCCTTGATCGCGTCAGTCACGACTTCGGCTCGGGATCAGGCATCGTCGGTCGTCTGGACGATGGACAAGACATTGCCGCTGCTGTCGGCGACATGCGCCATGGTGCCGCCCCATGACTCGACCTGTGGCGGGCTGATGAACTGGACCTCGCCCTTCAGCCGCTCGTGGAAGGCCTCGATGTCGCGCACCTCGAAACTGAGCCCCAGGTATCTGCCCGCCTCGAACTCACCTGGCTCGTTGGGCTCGAGCAACACAGACACGTTATCGAGGACGAAGCCGATGTAGCCTTGGGACACACTGCCGAAGGATCTTTCGACCCCGAACAGCGTCGCGTAGAACCTGCTTGAAGCGCGCAGGTCTGTGCACGGAATTCGAACGGTGTGAAGGCGCAGCATTGCGACTACGTATATCCCTCCTTCCAACGCACCGGTGCGAAGCGGATCATCGGTATCGGTGCCACCGCACTCGAGCGCAGCGCACGGGATAGATCCAGGGCGATCTCGACGCCCTGCGGCGACGGTGTCGGAGTCGCGAAGTCGATCGACAGGTGGTAGCGGCGTCCGACGTCCGCCAGCACGAACTGCGAATCGATCGGTCGATGTTCCCAGCGTCCGCCGCGTTCGACCCGGTTCCAGGCGTCGTCCCACCGATAGAACTCGAAACCGGCGACTCCCGAGAAGTGCTGGCCGGCAACATGCAGACTGGCGAGGGACGGCTCGAACACGAAATCGGCCAATTCTGGCGTCACGGTCACGAACACGCGGGTTTTCCCCGGCTCGATGTTCTTCGGCTGGGTGTTGCGCGGATCGTTCGAGACCGGGAGTCCGAACGCGACGTTCCGGTCGTACGTTCTCAGCTGATTGTCGATGCTGACCTGCATCCGCAGCCCGGGTACGAGGAGTTCCGGCGCACGCAAGGCGCGCGGTGTCGCATCCGTCGGGAAGTTGGGCTGCGTACCCTCGATGTACGCGACACTTTCCCAGCCGCCGCGATAGCCCGCGCAACTGCCGAGCAACAAACTCGATGCGACGAGGATGGATACCAGCGTGCGATGAGTCACGGTGACGACCTGTCGGCTACCTCGCGACAGGTATACGTCGCGCCGTCGACCGAGGTCAATGCGTCGTTACGATTGCGCTAACCGGAACGCTACCGCAGCGCATCGGCCAGTGCCGCGAGGAAGCTGCGCTGCAGGCGCCGGCTCACCGCAGCGTGCGGAACGAACATGTCGCCACCGTGGTAGAGGCCCGGAAAGACCGCGAGTTCGCACGGGACACCGGCTGCCGACAGGCGCTGTGCGTACGCCACGTCTTCGTCGCGAAACAGATCCTCCGAACCGACGCAGACGTAGGCGGGGGGCAGGCCGCGCAGGTCTTCGGCTCTGGCGGCCGCGGCATAGGCGGGCGCGCGCTTTCCCGGGTCGCCGTTCAAGTACATCTCCCACGCCCGGAACGACGTGCCCTGATTCCAGATCGGATGGTTCTCGTACTGCCCCGACTCCGTGGCGTGCAGGTTGTCGATCATGGGATAGAGCAGTAGCTGAAGTCGCAGGGGATGATTGGACCGGTCCCGGTTCATGAGCGCGACACCGGCCGCCATGCCGCCACCCGCGCTGGCGCCGCCGATTGCGACGCGGGTCGTGTCGATTCCGAGCGCATCACCGTTGGCCATCAGCCATTCCAGGGTGGCGTAGCAGTCTTCCGGCCCGGCCGGGAAGGGGTGTTCCGGCGCCAGTCGGTAATCGACAGAGCAGACCGTGCAGTCGAGTTCGTGGGCGATCACCCGCGCGCGCTCATCGAGCGCGGAACCGATGATGTATCCCCCGCCGTGGATCCAGAGGAGCGCGGGCTGCTTGGGCCGGGTTCCCTTGCGATAGACGTAGACGGGCACCTCACCGGATTCGCTGGGGGCATGGAGATCTTCCCGCTGCACCTCGATGGGTGAAGGCGGTACGGGTCGGCTGGCCATGAGCGCGCGAATCTGGGCGACGTTCTCGCGGGTGATCTCGAGCGAAGGCAGTTGGTCGAGGGCGCCGCGTAGCTCGGGATCCAGTTTGCCGTAGTCCAGCATCATCGAGGTGTGCTCCTGATCGTTGGGTGAGTTCCGAAACCCGATCGGCCCCGGTGCGATGGCCTCGGGTACACTTCATCGATCGTGACCACGCCGAACCGAAAAGACAACATCGATGCGGTGGCCGCGGCGG
>JBFKCZ010000441.1:0-3217 GCA_041620035.1 Pseudomonadales bacterium | reverse complement strand
TCGTCCGGCAGTGCGTCGAGGAGTTCGGGGGCATCGACGGGGTCTACGCCAATGCAGGTATCAGCGGTGGCCGCACCCCGATGTTCGAACTGTCGGTGGAGCAGTGGGAACGCACGCTCCGCGTGAACCTCGTGGCGCCGTTTCTCGCGATCAAGCACGCCGCACCGCACATGATCCGACAGGGCCACGGCGCACTCTTGTGCACTGCATCGGTCGCGGGCCTGCGGGCCAACGCCGGTGGCGTCGATTACAGCGCGAGCAAGGCAGGTGTCGTGAGTCTCGTTCAGACCGTGAGTCACCAGTTGTACGGCACTGGCGTGCGCATCAATGCGATCTGTCCCGGACTCATCGAAACCGGCATGACGAAGCCCGTGTTCGACCGCGCGCGGCAACGCGGCACCGACGATCGCATCGGTCAGCTGAACCCGTTGAAGCGACCCGGTCAGGCACTCGAGATCGCGCACATGGCCGCATTCCTCCTGTCGGACGACGCGTCCTACGTGAACGGCCAGGCCATCGCCGTGGACGGCGGGTTGTCGTCGAGCCACCCCTTCGTGTTCCCGAGCCGGTCATGAAGCGCGCTCTCACCTTCGTGCTCTGTGTGGTGCTCTGCGCCTGCGAACGACCGGCAAGCAACGATGCCCCGCCACCCGCCAACGCGACGACTGCCACTGCGGCGACACCCGCGCCGGAACCGGTGCAGACGACACCGGTGGATCTCACCCAGGAACAGCTCCTGGCCGACCCGCCGGTCAACTGGCAGCAGATATTTCAGAGCGACCGGCCGGGCGGCCGCATGGCGGAGTTCATTCCCGACGACTCCCCTGCGGATGGCTGGAAGGAGAAGCTGGTGTTCGAATCCTTCACGGGCGATCCATTGCCGCAGCCCGGCGAACTCATCGGGCAGATCGCTGCCGATCAGCAGGCCACGTGCGAGAAACTCACCGACACCCAGACATTCAGCGGCGTCGAGAACGGCTACCCCACCTCGGTACACCTCCTCGTGTGCTACGTGAACAAACTCACCAATCAGGGTCAGGTGACCCTCATCAAGGCGATTCGCGGCGACGCACACTTCTACACGGTGACACTCGCAGCGCGCACCCAGGCGATGGAGTTGGACAACGAACTGCCACTGCCCCCGGCGATCGTCGCGGAGTGGGCGGCCTACCTCAGTGCGATCAGCGTGTGCAATCCGAGCGCGGTGGCACACCCATGCCCGTCTGCGCCCGAGCCCGCGCCCGAATCAGGCGGCGCTCAGAACAGATCGGCAGCGAGCGAAGTGACGGCGCCGGACGGCGCGGCGATGGATTGATCGAGCGCAAGCTGGCGGGGCAGTAGCCGTTCGAAGAAGAACGTCGCCGTCGCCCGTTTCGCCCGGCCAAACTCGTCATCGGGCGCAATGGCGGCCATGTGCGAGAAGAGCCAGGCATAGCTGGCCAGCGCAAACAGTTCCAGATAGTCGGTGGATACGGCGCCGGGCAAGGCGGCGTCGTTCGCCGCGCGCTCGATGATCGACTTCGTCACGCGTTCGAGACGGTCGAGCGCATCGCCGACGCGATCCGCAAACTCGGCATGGCCCAAGCCCGCATCGCGCAAACCTGTGACGAACTCGAACGCGGTAGCCCCGCCATCACGCACGACCTTCCGCCCGATCAGATCCAGCGCCTGCACGCCATTGGTACCTTCGTAGATCTGCGCGATACGCACGTCGCGAACGAACTGCTCCATGCCCCACTCGGCAATGTAGCCGTGCCCACCGAACACCTGCTGTGCGAGCACACACGACTCGAACCCGCGATCCGACAGGCAGGCTTTCGCGACGGGTGTGAGCAATCCGACCATCCGTTCCGCGCGCTCTCGCACCTCGACGTCTTCCGCATACTTGGCCAGATCGAGTTCACGACCCACCAGCGCCGCGAAGGCGCGCCCGCCCTCGTTGTAGGCCCGCGCCGTGAGCAGCATGCGGCGCACGTCCGGATGTACGAGGATGGGATCCGCCAGCGCGTTGGCGTTCTCGGGACCCGCCGGCGCTCTGCCCTGAATGCGCTCTGCCGCATAGCGCGCCGCCACCTGATAGGCAGCCTCGGCGGTGCCGAGCCCTTGAATACCTACACTCAGCCGCTCGTAGTTCATCATCGTGAACATCGCGGCGAGCCCCTGATTCGGTTCACCGACGAGAAAGCCGGTGGCGCCTTCATAGTTCATGACGCAGGTGGGGCTGCCCTTCACACCCATCTTGTGCTCGAGGGAACCGACACTCATGGCGTTGCGTTCGCCGAGCGATCCGTCGCCTGCCACCAGGTACTTCGGCACGAGAAAGAGCGATATGCCGCGCGTACCCTCGGGTGCGTCGGGCAGCTTCGCCAGTACGAGGTGAATGCAGTTCGCGGCGAGGTCGTGATCGCCGTAGGTGATGAAGATCTTCGTGCCCGTGATGCGATAACTGCCATCAGCGGCCGGTATCGCCTGACTGCGCATGATGCCGAGGTCGGTGCCCGCATGCGCCTCGGTCAGCGCCATGGCACCCGTCCACTCGCCGGCATACAGCTTCGGCAGGTAAAGGCGCTGCTGTTCGGCCGTACCATGATTGGAGATACAGGTTGCGGCACCGACGGTGAGCGTGCCGCACAGATAGAGCCCGGTGTTGGTGCCGTAGAACATCTCCTCCAGCGCCACGGTCAGCATTTTCGGCAGGCCCTGACCGCCAACGTCGGCGCGCCCGGATACGCCCAGCCAGCCACCTTCGGCCAATGCGCGAAACGCCTGTTTGAAGCCGGTCGCGGTACGCACTTCGCCGTCGATGAGCTTCGCACCTTCACGATCGCCCGCCCGATTGCAGGCCGCCAGTTCGTTGGCCGCGATCTTGCCGCCTTCTTCGAGCACCGCGCGCACGAGATCGCGGGTGGTGTCGGCCAACGCGGGAATGGACCGCCAGGTGGCGTCCGCCTTCAGGAGGTCGAACAGTACGAACTCCATGTCGCGCAGCGGGGGTCGGTAGTCGGTCATTCGGCTAGAACCTGTCTCAAACCCGTCAGTGGTGCGTGAATGCGGCCACGTCGATGTCCATGAGCGAATTCGCGCCGGACTGCGCGGCACGTCGATGGGCCTCTGCTCGCGGCAGTATACGATCCATGTAGAACTGCGCGGTCGAAAGCTTGCCGGCGTAGAACGGATCGCCGGCGTCGGGGTCGGCGCGTTTCGCGACCGACGCGAT
>JBFKCZ010000440.1:0-3219 GCA_041620035.1 Pseudomonadales bacterium | reverse complement strand
TTCGTGCCGGAGTTCTCCGGGTCTGCGGTGTTCGAAGTGCATCACCCGTTCGCAGACGGCCAGATGCGCTACACGGCCGAGATCTTCGGGCAGACGGAAACCCACGGCGGGCTGCTTGCGCTGTCCGAAGCGGAAAACGACGCCTACTACGATCTGACGTTGCGCGCGGGCTATGAAGCCGCCGCGGGTTGGTCGGTGATCGGTTACGTCGAGAACGTGACGGATCAGGAGTACTTCGACGGCGTCGCCGAGGGCAGCGGCATCTTGCCTGCGCACTGGTTCGGGCCGAACCGGGGCCGTACCCTGGGCGTGCGGATGAGCTGGAGTTTCTGACGATGTTGACTCGACGTACCTGGATCGGACTGATGGCATCGGCCCTGCCCGCAGCGCTGGTATGGCCACGTACCGCGCACGCCGGTCTGCCGGAGGCGACGCGTACTGCGCTTGCGAACTCGGAGGTGGTGTATCTCACCCCACTGAAGTCGGACGGCGCGGAAAGCAAGTGCAAGGCGGAGATCTGGTTCGTCGAGGATGGGGGATCGGTGTTTGTCGTGACCGCGTCCACCGCGTGGCGTGCACGAGCCATCGCCAAGGGCCTCACGAAGGCGCGCCTCTGGGTCGGCGACTTCGGCACCTGGACCAAGGCGAACGATGCGTTTCGGTCGGCACCCATGCTCGAAACCGTCGGCAGCGTCGTGACCGAGGCGGACGTTCAGTCCCGCGTACTCGGCCACATGGGCGAGAAGTTCCGGTCCGGCTGGCTGGTCTGGGGGCCGCGCTTCCGCGACGGCATCAAAGATGGTTCGCGCGTCATGCTCCGCTATACGCCCGTCTAAAACCCGTAAGGAACACCATGGAATCGCTACTGGAACGAATCGCCGCGCTCGGCGATGTAATCCGCGACGGCGGCAATCGCGCGCAGACGATGCGCCGGCTGCCCGACGACACCGTCGATGCACTGATCGACGCCGGCATGTTCCGGTTCACCATTCCGCGCGAACTGGGCGGCGAAGACGCCGACGTCAAACAAACGGTCGAGGTGATCGAAGCGATCGCGGCCATCGATGCGAGCGTGGCGTGGAACGTGATGCTCGGCTCGGAGATCAACGCGATGGCCGCCGGCGGCATGCCGCGCGACATCGCCAAAGAGGTCTACCTCGACAACCCGCGCGTCATCATGTGTGGCGGCGGCGGCCCCGGATCCACACCGTCGAAAGCCGTCGCGCAGAAGGACGGCAGTTTCCGTGTCACGGGTCAGGCGACATTCATCAGCGGCTGTCACAACGCCGAATGGTTCTTTCTGGCGGCCCCCATTCTGGACGGCGACCAGCCCCGGCTGGGTGCGGATGGCGCGCCCACCGTCAAGATGTGGTTCATCAACCGGTCTCAGTTCGAAATCCTCGATACCTGGGATGTGGCTGGGCTGCGCGGATCGGGCAGCCACGATGTGCGCGTGAAGGACGCCCTGGTGAGCGAACGTCTCGCCCAGGTCGATCTGATGATCACGCCACCGCTCTACGACAACCCCGTGTACCGAATTCCCGTGCCCCTGCGGCTCGCCTACAACAAAGCCGCCGTCGCCATCGGCGTCGCGCGCGGCGCACTCGATACGCTCGTCGAGATCGCCAACAAGAAAGTGCCGATGCTCGCCGTGGCGCCGCTCCGGGAGCGACCCATCGCCCAGCACCGCATGGGTGAAGCCGAGGCGAAGCTGCGCGCGGCGCGCGCCTATCTGCTCGAGTCGATGGCGGAAGTCGAGGAAGAACTGCGGCGCGGCGCACCGGCACCCAGTGGCGCACTCACCCGCAATGCGCGGCTCGCCTGCACCTACGCGGCGAATGCCTCGATGGAAGTGGTCGATACCGCGCACAACACGGCCGGCACCACCGCCATGCGCATGAACAACCCGCTCGAGCGCAAGCTGCGCGACGCGCACGGTTGCGCCACGCACCGGTGGGTCTCGCATGCGCTCTACACCGACCTCGGACGCGTCTTGTTCGGCGGTGACCCGACCCCGGAGTTCTCCGGCGCCGACGAAGCCCCGCCGCAGCCAGGCGCAAAGGGCAAATGAAGGTCGGCCTGTCGACGTTTCCTACCGACTATTCGATCAGTGCCGTCACCCTCGCCCGCGCCGCAGAAGAACGCGGCTTCGAGTCGCTGTTCGTGGTCGAGCACACCCACATTCCCGCCTCGCGGCGCACACCCTATCCGCCCCGCGGCGACCTGCCGAGCATCTATTGGGAAAGCCACGAGCCGTTCAACTACCTGGCGCAGGTGGCCGCGGTCACCGAGCATCTGCAGATCGGCACCGGCATCTGTCTCGTGCCCGAGCATCATCCCATTGCGCTGGCCAAGCGCGTGGCGTCGCTCGATTCTCTGTCGCGCGGGCGGTTCATCTTCGGTGTCGGCGCGGGCTGGAACGTCGAAGAACTCGCCAATCATGGGGTCGACTTCGCCGACCGCTGGCAGGTACTCGAAGAGCATGTGCGTGCCATGAAGGCGTGCTGGACGCAGAAGAACGCGGAGTTTCACGGCGACTTCGTGAACTTCGACCCGGTGTGGGTCGAACCGAAACCGGCGCGCAAACCTCACCCGCCGGTGCTGATCGGCGCCTCGTCGAAATGGGCGATCGAACGCGTGGTCGCCTTCGCCGATGGCTGGCTGCCTGTAATGATGCCGGACTTCGAAGCGAGGCTTTCGCAACTCGATCGCCTGTGCGATGAGCGACAGCGTCTGCGGGCCGAGATCGACGTCTCCGTGTTCGCGGCGCCAGGCGACCGCGCGGTGCTCGCCCGTCTCGCCAAACTCGGCGTCAACCGAGTGATCGCACTGCTGCCAACGCTCGACGAGTCGCAGTCGATCGCCTGGCTCGATCAGCAGACCGAGCTACTGCGCTGGGCGGCGGACCTCGCCGCCTGACGATTCAGGCGTAGGCTTCGTAGGCCGGCTCCCACATCGCCGCCGCTACCGCCTTGGCAACGTCCGAATTGAGCCCGGGGGCCGTGCCATCCTTGACCGCCTGTTCGACCACCGCCACAGCCACGGTGCGCGCCGCATCGCGCAGCCGCGCCACCGACGGGAACAGCAGCCCGCTGTCGAGCTCCTCCGCGGTCACGCAGGCGGTCAGTGAACGTGCCGCCGCCGTAATCATCGCATCGGTGACTTCGCGTGCACCGCAGATCAGCGCCCCGAGCCCGAGGCCGGGAAAGATGAACGCGT
>JBFKCZ010000439.1:0-3230 GCA_041620035.1 Pseudomonadales bacterium | reverse complement strand
GCTATCGCACGCGGGTTGCGGCGAATCTCTTGCGCATCCTCGAACGGGAGAACGCCTTGGGGCCGGCGGCGCTCCTGCGTGAGCGCGAATTGCTGGCGGGGCTGCTCGAGGAAGACGCATCAGCCGCTTCCGCCGACGCCATCGAAACCGAAGTGGGCGAACTCAACCGGCGCGTTGCCGAAGCGATCGCGGCGGGCCGCATCGAGCATGCGCGGGCATGGCCGGTGCTGATGGAACTCGCACGCGCGAAACTCGCGATCATCCGCCCCGGCTACGAATCCTGGGATTCCTCGGTGGAGTTGCCATGACCGACGCGGTGCGCGACGGCCTGAAACGGTTCCTCACGCAGCGGTGGGAGCGCAAGGTGGAGATTCCCTGGCTCAGCGTCACGAGCGCAGGCGCCCGGCGGTTGAACGTGCTGTTCGACGCCGACGACGGTTCCACCCGACACGAACTGGTCGTCACTGCCATTCCGAACGCGAACATCGAACTCACGCCGATTGTGCTCGAAGCGCAGACCATCAGGACGGCGGAAGAAGCCGGTGTGCCGGTGGCCCACGTCGTACTCGACAGCGACGAACCGAAGTGGCTGGGCGGCGGCTTCTTCATCACCCGGCGTATTGCGGGCGAAACCGTGCCGCGGCGCGTGCTGCGACTCGTTGCCCAGCGGCGTCACGGTGATGCCATCGCGCTGAAGCTCGGCCGCGCACTCGCGAACCTCCACGCCATTCCCGACGAGAAGATCCCGCCGCACCTCGCACGTCCCGAAGACGGTGACCCCGCGGCGACCTCGCTCAAACGCCTGCGCGAACAGATGGACGGACTGCTGCAACCATCACCCATCCTCAGTCTCGGCATGCGCTGGCTCGAGGCGCGTAAGCCCTCGAAGCCCAAGCGGTGTGTACTCATTCATGGCGATGCGCGCAACGGCAACCTGATCGTGTCGGAGAGCGGCCTCGAAGCGCTGCTCGACTGGGAAGGTTCGAGCGTGGGCGATCCCATGGCTGACCTCGCCTGGCCGTGTGTGCGCACCTGGCGGTTCGGCGAAGATGCCCACGAGCTCGGCGGCTTCGCGGGACGTGCCCCCATGGTGGCGGCTTACGAAGCCGCGGGCGGCACCTTCGATGCGGAGCGTTTTCACTGGTGGAAGGTGCTCGGCACGTTCCGTTGGGCGATCGGCCTCGCCGGTCAGGCGAAGGCCCATATCGACGGCTCCGTGCCGAACATCGTCATGGCCGCGAGCGGGCGGCGCGTCGGCGAGCTCGAATACGACCTGATGTGCCTGCTGAAACCGAAGGGTCGTTAGCTCGCTACTCGTTCGAGATATCGATCTCCTTCGCCGTGATGAACTCGAGCAGCACCGGCTTGCCGTTCCGGGTCGCTTCGATGCCACGCTTCAGCGCCGGCACGATGTCTTTCGGATCGGTGATGCGCTCACCCACGCAACCGAATGCGGTCGCCATGTCCGCGTAGTTGCCGGAGATGTCGGTCGCGCCGTATTTCTTCTGCGACACCGGCATGATCGGGATCTCGATTGCCATCGAGAAGTTGTTGAACAGAATCGACAGGATCGGGATGCGCTCGCGTGCGGCCGTTTCGAAATCCATGCCGGTGAAGCCGATCGCCGCATCGCCCCACACGTTGATGCACAGGTGGTCGGGCTTGGCCAGTTTGGCGCCCATCGCGAGGCCCAGCCCATAGCCGAGCTGCGTCGTCTTGCCCCAGCCGATGTAACTGAGGGGTGCGGTCGCCTCCCAGAATGGTGTCGTCTGATCGCGCGGACTGCCGGCGTCGTGGGTGATGATCGTCTTCGACTTGTCGACCAGTTTGTTCAGTTCCCAGATCACGCGGTAGGGATTGATCGGCGTGTCGTTGCTCGTGAGCTTCGGCATCCAATCGCCGAGCCATGCCTCCTTCAGCGCGGCAATACGCTGCGGTACCGACGCGCGCGCTTTGGCGGGTGCGGTGTTCATACTCGCCATCGCCTGGCTCAGCGCGGCGAGGGTCAGCCGCGCATCCCCGATCAGGCCGTACTGGGCCGGTACATCCTTGTTGAGATCGAGCGGGTCGAGGGTTGCATGGATGATGGTCTTGTCCCTCGGCATGGGTACGCCGAAACCGGTCAGGGCGAAACTGCAGCCCACGCCCAGAATGACATCGGCCTCGGCGAGGAACTTCTTCACGGCACGCGGATTGGCACGCCCGCCGCTGCCGAGCGAGAGCGGATGGTTCTCGGGGAATGCGCTCTTGCCTTCGATCGATGTGGTCACCGGAATGTTCCAGGTTTCCGCGAGCGCTTTGAGTTCGTTCCAGGCTTTCGCGTAGTGCACGCCCTGGCCCGCGTAGATGACGGGAGTGGCTGCCTTTGCGAGCACATCGGCGGCCGCGGCAACGGATGCGGGATCGGGTGCGCTCTTCGCCGCGAAACTCGGCGTGTACTGCCAGTTGTCGGGTACGTCTTCGCCGAACACATCGACGGGCACTTCGATGAGCACCGGCCCCGGGCGGCCGTTGCGCAACTGGAAGAATGCGCGGCGCAGTACCTCGGGCACGGCCTTGCCCATCGTCAGCGGTTCCGCCCACTTGGTGATGTGGCGCATGTTCAGGGTGGAGTTGAAGTTCGGGTAGTAGTGGGCGAGGCGGCGCGGATAGCCCGCGGGAATCACCAGGATCGGTACCGACTCGGAGAACGCCTGGGCAACACCGCCGAAGGCGTTCTCTGCGCCGGGGCCGTGCTGCATGCAGAACACCCCGATCTTGTCGCCGGAACTCAGCCGCGAATACGCATCGGCCATGTGCAGGCCGACGCGTTCCTGGCGCACGATCACCGTGCGGATGTCTTCCGCGGCCGCGGCTTCGATCAACGGGTTCACCGGATACGCGAACAGGATGTCCACGCCCTCGGCTTTCATCGCCTTCGCAATGGCTTCTACGACTTTCATGCTTCCCTCCCAGGTTCGTTGCGCAACGCTAACACGGCGTCACACCTGTGGGAGCGCCCTTGGGGGGTTTCGTTAAAGCTTGATCGAAGCTTGTGGGAGCGGGCTTGCCCGCGAATAACTTGATGATTTCTTTGCATCCGTTCGCGCCCAAGGGCGCTCCCACAGTGGCTCCGCTGACTTTAGCAACACCCTCCTTGGGCGCGAACAGATGCAAAGAAATCATTCGCAGGCAAGTCGCTCGGCCGCTTGCGGTCGAGCTCCCGCTCCCACAGCTGCCGCCCGGACCGG
>JBFKCZ010000438.1:0-3240 GCA_041620035.1 Pseudomonadales bacterium | reverse complement strand
GCCTCACCGAGGCCGTTGGCAAACCGGTGGATCTGACGTTGCGATTCGTGCCGCCGGAGCTGAGTGCCGGCCGCAACACGCGTGGCGTGCGAAACATCGTTGCCGTCGCGTCCGGCAAAGGTGGCGTCGGTAAATCGACGACTGCGGTGAATCTTGCGCTCGCGTTGTCGAAGGAGGGCGCCAGAGTCGGGATTCTCGATGCGGACATCTATGGTCCGAGCCTAGGCATCATGCTGGGCATTCCAGTTGGCCAGCGTCCGCAGGTGAAGGACGAGAAGTTTTTCCTGCCCATCAAGGCGCACGGCATCGTGGCCATGTCGATGAGCTTTCTCGTGACTCGTGAGACACCGATGGTCTGGCGCGGGCCGATGGCATCGGGAGCACTCAATCAGATGTTGAGCCAGACACTCTGGGACGATCTCGACTACCTCGTGGTCGACATGCCGCCCGGTACGGGCGACATACAGCTCACGCTGTCGCAGCAGGCGGCGGTTGCGGGTGCGGTGATCGTGACCACACCCCAGGATCTCGCACTGCAGGACGCCGTGAAGGGCATCGAGATGTTCCGCAAGGTGGGCATTCCCGTGCTCGGCATCGTCGAGAACATGGGCCTGCATCAATGTCCGAAGTGCGGGCACGAGAGCCACATCTTCGGCGAGGGTGGCGGCCAGCGCACGGCGAAGATGTACGACACCGCGCTGCTCGCCACGCTGCCGTTGTCGATGGCGATTCGCGAGCAGACGGATTCGGGCCGACCGACCGTGGTGGCCGACCCTGCGGCGCGTGCGAGTCAGTTGTACCGTGACGCCGCCCGGCATCTGGCGGCGCGCCTCTGGCAGCTCGCGCAGTCCACCGCGGCGCCACCCGAGATCGCGGTGAGCGACGATTAAGCGAGGAAACTTATGACGATCAAGTCCGACCGCTGGATCCGGAAGATGGCTGCCGAGCACGGCATGATCAGGCCGTTCGAGCCCAAGCAGGTGCGATTCGTGGGAGATCAGAAAGTGATCTCGTATGGCACCTCGAGCTACGGCTACGACGTACGTTGCGCCGACGAGTTCAAGGTCTTCACCAACATCTACTCGGCAACGGTCGATCCGAAGGCGTTCGACGAGCGCAGCTTCGTCGACGTTCGTGGCGATGTGTGCATCATTCCGCCGAACTCGTTTGCGCTCGCCAGCACCGTCGAGTACTTCAAGATCCCGCACGACGTACTCACGCTATGCGTCGGCAAATCGACCTACGCCCGCTGCGGGATCATCGTCAATGTCACACCGCTGGAGCCGGAATGGGAGGGCCACGTCACGCTCGAGTTCTCCAACACCACCAATCTGCCCGCGAAGATCTATGCGAACGAAGGTGTTGCGCAGATGCTGTTCTTCCAGTCCGATGAAGCCTGCGAGGTCACCTACAAGGGCCGCGGCGGCAAGTACCAGGGCCAGACGGGCGTGACCCTGCCGATGACCTGACCGTTCGCGAGGGAACCCCCTTTTGAGGGTGCTGTATCGAAGGCCGGGTGGGAGCGCCCTTGGGCGCGAACATACTCGCTCGGCCGTTCGCGGGCAAGGCCCCGCTCCCACTAGCTTCGATCAAGCTTTAACGACGCATCACCCCAGCAGCTGGCTGTCGTCCGCCCCGAGGATGAGTTCACCCGATCTCGGTTGCGTGCCGAGCGGCACGATCTCACCGATACGAACCGGTGCTTCACCCGCCTGGCTGAGACGCGCGATGAGCGCCTCCGCATCCCCCGGTGCCACACAGATCACGAAGCCCAAGCCACAGTTGAACGTGCGCAGCATCTCGCGCTCGGCGACGTTCCCCGCCTGGGCGAGCCAGTTGAATACAGCCGGCCGCGTCCAGCTGTCGAGGTCGAGGCGCGCCGCGATGTCCGCGCGCGCGAACATACGGGGCAGGTTGTCGAGAATGCCGCCCCCGGTGATGTGTGCCATGCCGGCGATGGGCAGCGCGTGGTATGCATCGAGTACCGGCTTCGCATAGATGCGCGTCGGCGCGAGCAGCGCATCGAGCAGATCCGCGCTGGGTGTGCCGTGATCTTCGAGAATCCGCCGGATGAGGGAATAGCCGTTCGAGTGCGGCCCGCTCGACGGCAGGCCGATCAGTACGGCGCCGGGGAGCACGTTGCTGCCGTCGACGATGCCCGAGCGTTCCACCACGCCGACGCAGAATCCGGCGAGGTCGTAGTCTCCCGCACCGTAGAACCCTGGCATTTCCGCCGTTTCCCCACCCACCAGCGCACAGCCTGCGAGCTCGCATCCCTTGGCGATACCCACGGTCACACGCTCGGCGATGTCCACGTCGAGTCGGCTCGTTGCGTAGTAGTCGAGGAACAGGAACGGTTCGGCGCCGGTGACCAGCACGTCGTTGGCGCACATCGCGACCAGGTCCTGACCGACGGTATCGTGGCGGTCGTGGTCGATGGCGAGCTTGAGCTTCGTGCCGACGCCGTCGGTGCCTGTGACGAGCACCGGTTCGCGGTATCGCGTTGGCAACGTCGCGAGGGCGCCGAACCCACCGATGCCGCCGAGCACTTCGGGGCGTCGCGTACGGCTGCTCGCCGGCAGAATCCGCCGGACGAGTTCCTCGCCGGCATCGATGTCGACACCGGCATCGCGGTAAGTGAGCTGTCGGCTCAAGCGTGTTTCCAGGGGATTACGAAGCAGGCGGCAGTGTAGCAGATGGTCCCGCCCGATCCGCTCCGGATCCTCGTCGCGCGGACGTTTCCGGTACACTTGCCGACCTTCGTTGCGGGCCGGATCAAGCGCAGCCATCGTCGTGCTCAAAGCCATTCGAGTCGTCATCGCCATAGGGTGCGTTCTGGCCATGCCCGCTGCTCGCGGACAGATGGTCGACTGGCTGTATGACGTCGATATCACCATACCCGATCGCAGCGTCGAAGCCCGCGGCGCTGCGGCAGCCGATGCGCTGCGCAGCGTCCTCGTCCGCGTGACCGGTTCGAGCGCGATCCCGCCGAGTCCGGCCGTCGACGCCGCGCTGCGCAACCCGGATCGCTACTACGTTCGCTATGGATTCGCCGAGGAAACGATCGACGGCGAAACCGTGACGAAACTGCGGGTGAGGTTCGCCGAATCTGCGATTCTGCGACTGGTGGCCGAAGCAGAGCTGCCCCTGTGGAGCGCGAATCGTCCCGTGCTCATGGTGTGGGCGGCGGTAGACCGGATTGCGGCCGAAAGCCCCGACGATCCCGTGCCTTACGCGGGC
>JBFKCZ010000437.1:0-3247 GCA_041620035.1 Pseudomonadales bacterium | reverse complement strand
CCCTTGTTGATGGAAAAGGAGATAGGGGGTCTGTTGCTGCTGCGCGCTGACAACGGGCGACCGTTCTCCGCGGAACGTCTCAAGGTGATCTCCGACATCGGCGATCGGCTCGCGGTCGCCTTTACGAACATTGAGCGCGCCTCCACTCTGTACCGACAGGCGAACTTCGATCCGCTCACCGGGCTGATCAATCGGTACGCCTTCGAGGACGCACTCAGACACGCTATGCGGCAGGCACAGCGTGACGAATCGCGTGGTGCGGTGCTCTTCATCGATCTCGATCGGTTCAAACACGTCAACGACACCGAAGGCCACAAGGCGGGTGACAGGTTGCTCGTGCAGGTTGCGAAGCGCCTGAGCAAGTGTGTTCGTGCCAACGACACACTCGCGCGATTGGGTGGCGATGAGTTCGCGGTCGTGGTCCATCGCTTCGACGAGGATGCGGAGCTCATACGCATGTGCGAACGACTGGTTGCCGCGATCGGCAAGCCGATCGTGGTCGACCGCATCGAACACTCCGTCACGGGATCCATCGGAGTGTCGCTGTTCCCGGCTCCGGATCTGACCGTGGAGCAGCTTCTGATGCGCGCCGACACCGCCATGTATCGTGCGAAGGCAAAGGGTGGCTCGGCGTTTGCGTTCTTCGATCAGGCACTGAACGACATCACCCGCGAACGCGTCCTGATCGAGTCGCGACTCCGCCGTGCCCTGCGTTCGGGAGCACTCGAAGTACACTTTCAGCCAAAGCTGCACCTTTCTACCTGGCGCGTGTGTTCTGCCGAGGCGTTGTTGCGGTGGAACGATGCGGAGCTCGGCAACGTCACACCGGGTCAGTTCATTCCAATCGCCGAAGAGACGGGCCTGGTGCGCGAGTTCGGCGTGCTCGTCGCGCGGCGCTGCGCCGAAGCTTTCGATGAGCTCGCACGGCACGGCATCGAACTCGAACACCTGTCGATCAACGCATCGGCCAAAGAATTGCTCGCCGAAGGCTATGCAGGCCGGCTGATCGACGCCATTCGAAAAGCGGGCTCGGACCCATCGCGGTTCGAAGTCGAGGTGACGGAATCGGTCTTCATCGATGATCCTGCTCAGGTGCGCACCGAACTCGAGGCGTTGCGAAAGGCCGGGGCTTCGATCGCACTCGACGACTTCGGGACGGGGTACTCATCGCTCAATCTCTTGCGTACGCTGCCACTCGACACACTCAAGATCGACCGGTCGTTCGTGGTCGCGCTGAGTCAGTCCGAGGAGGCTCGATCGCTCACGCGACACATCATCGAGATCGCGCGAATACTCAATAAGCGCGTCGTCGCCGAAGGGCCTGAGACCGACGAGGAAGTGTCTCTGCTGGCGAGTTTCGGATGCGACTATGTGCAGGGCTTCGCGATCGCGAGACCCATGCCGGTGCCAGACCTCATTCGGTTCGTCCACGACTTGGAGAGTCGACGCTCCGAACGTCGCGCGATTGCGGGCTAGCCCTCTGCGAAGCGGAAGCGTACCCTGCGCCCCATGCAGACAGATGGCATCACTCGAGCGTCATGCGGGCGTTGATTGCTCCCCGGTTGATCGCGGCGTTTGCCGTGGTCTGGCTGTTCGTGCAGACAGCCGGGCTGGTCCATCAACTGGATCCCACTGCCCATGTCGATAGCGCCGCGTGCCACCTCTGTCAGCATCACGACCGACAGCTCAACCCACCCGACCCGGCGCCATCGGCGGTTCGCTCCAGCCTGCTCACCCATTGGACGCCGGTTCCCACCGAGTCGGTAGTCACCCATCGCGACGCGCTTGCGTCGCCGCCCGCCCGCGCACCTCCCAACTCGCTCTGCTGACGTACGCAGCCGGCCCATGGCCGGCGGCTCGGCATTGCAACTGTTTGGAGGAATTGAGGTATGTACGGAAGAACCTGCGTTCTGTGTGCGGCGATGGCCTTTGCGGTACCGACGAGTGCCGCGCAGGAAATCATCGAAGAAGTCATTGTGCGTGCTGCCCCGCTCGAACGATCGACGGAGGAGCTCACCCAATCTGCCCAGGTGCTCGCGGGCGACGATCTGATGCGCCGGGCTCAGCAGACGATCGGCGAAACGCTCGCCAACGAGCTGGGCGTGAGCGCGAGCTACTTCGGTCCCGCCGCCAGTCGGCCGATCATTCGTGGACAAAGTGGCCCGCGGGTCAGCGTGCGGGAGGACGGTATCAGTACGCTCGACGTGTCCGATCTCAGCGCCGACCACGCGATAGCGGTCGAGCCGCTCCTTGCACGGCGTATCGAGATCATTCGCGGCCCCGCGACCCTACTGTATGGCAGCAGCGCCGCGGGTGGTGTGGTGAACGTGATCGACAACCGAGTACCCGAATTCCTCGAAGCGAACACTGGCGCCATCGAAGCCCGCTATGAATCGGCATCGCAGGAACGCGCAGTGGTTGCGCGTGCCGATGGGTCGGGAGGTGCAATCGGTTGGCACGCCGACGGGTTTCGCCGTTCGACCAACGACGTGGACATTGCGTCATTCGCCACGTCCGATCCGAGCGAGCGGCCCGCGAACGAGCCGCGCGGGCGCCTTGCAAACAGTTACTCCGAATCCTTCGGTTATGCAGTTGGTGCCTCCGTCGTCGCGCAAGCCGGGTTTCTGGGCGCAGCCGCCAGCGTGTACGACAACGAGTACGGGCTGCCCGGGCCTGGCGAAGAAGGTGATGCAAGCGCCGGCGGACCGCACATCGAGCTCAGGCAGAAGCGTGTCGATCTGCGCGGTGCGATCGACCTCGATGCACCGATCGAAACCATCAAGCTGCGCGCGGGCCGCAACGACTATGAGCACACCGAGTTCGAACCCGACGGCGCGCCAGGTACGCGCTTCGAGAACGATGCGTGGGAGACGCACATCGAATTCGTGCACGCGCCACTTCGCGGTTGGCGGGGTGCGGTAGGTATCCAGATCGGCGATCGCGACTTCGCGGCGATCGGAGAGGAAGCCTTCGTGCCGCCAACTCAAACGCGCTCGACCGGTGTGTTTGCGGTGGAAGAGCGCGTGTTCGGCGATTGGCGCGTGGAACTCGCCGCACGCGGTGAGACTGTGCGTCATGAACCGCGCGGTGGTTTCGAAAGCTTCGACGAGAGCGCCTTGTCGATTGCGGCCGGCGTGGTGTGGGACATCACCAGCGAGTTCGATCTGAGTGCCAACCTCTCCCGAACCGAGCGCCTGCCGGCTGCGGAAGAGCTGTATTCGAATGGACCTCACCTGGCGTCGGGCCT
>JBFKCZ010000436.1:0-3250 GCA_041620035.1 Pseudomonadales bacterium | reverse complement strand
GCTGCGTGCGCGAGAGTCGGGCGATGCGTTCGTGTTGACCGGTACGAAGATGTGGATCACGAACGGTCCCACGGCGGATGTGCTGGTGGTGTACGCGACGGTGGATCCGGACCTGGGCGCGAACGGCATTACGGCATTCATCGTCGAGAAGGGCTTCAAGGGATTTTCCACGGCGCAGAAGCTCGACAAGCTCGGCATGCGCGGCTCGGACACGTGCGAACTCGTCTTCGAAGACTGCGTGGTACCGAAGACGCAGGTGCTCGGCGATGTTGGCAAGGGCGCGTCCATCCTGATGAGCGGGCTCGATTACGAACGCGTCGTGTTGTCGGGTGGCCCCTTAGGCATCATGCGCGCTTGTCTCGATGTCGTTCTCCCCTACGTGCACGAGCGAACGCAGTTCGGAGAGCCGATCGGCACCTTTCAGCTCATGCAGGGCAAGATCGCCGACATGTATACGACGACGAATGCCGCACGTGCGTACGTGTATGCGGTTGCCAGGGCGTGCGATGCCGGCAAGACCACGCGGTTCGATGCGGCGGGTTGCATTCTGTTTGCGGCAGAGCAGGCGACACAGATCGCTCTGCAGGCGATTCAGGCATTGGGCGGCAACGGCTACATCAACGAGTTTCCAACGGGGCGTTTGCTGCGGGATGCCAAGCTCTACGAGATCGGTGCGGGCACGAGCGAGATCCGGCGGATGCTGATCGGCCGCGAGCTGTTCAATGCGACCGGCTAAAGGTCAGCCGTCACCGCACGCGTGAACGATTCCAGGATAGGGCCTATAATCCGCGCGTTTTTTGCGCCCGGATCCACAGGGAGTTCGATGTGAAGCGTCTGTTTGCTCTTGTCCTAGCGGTTGTCGCGGTCAATGCAATGGCCGACCGTGTGCCACCGGGAACCAATGACGAGATCCGAGCGCGGCTGGCGCCGGTCGGTGCCCTGTGCAAAGTGGGCGAGAGCTGCGGCCAGGTAGCGGCTGCGGTGAGTGGCGGCGGCGGATTGGGCTTGTCTGGCGAAGAGGTCTACAAACAGTTCTGTTTTGCCTGTCACGACGCCGGTGTTGGCGGGGCACCTCTGCTGCACGACGTCGACGCCTGGGCACCGCGATTGGCCCAGGATGCGGATATTCTGTGGCAGCACACGTTGAACGGCATCAACGCCATGCCCCCCAAAGGTACGTGCATGGGCTGCTCCGATGACGAACTGAAAGCGGCCACGGCGTTCATGAGCGGCCCGAAGTAGCGGATGCGTTGATCGGGTCGTCCCCACGGTAGCTCAGTGCCTCGGCCAGATGTCCGACACGAATGCGATCGTCCTCGACGAGATCCGCGATCGTGCGCGCGACCCGCATGATCCGATGAACCCCCCTCGCGGACAGACCCAGGCGATCCATCGCACGGCTCAGTAGCGTTCGCTCGTCGTGCCCGAGCGGGCAGTGGCGCTCGAGCGCCGGGCCCGCGAGTTCCGCATTGAGCCCGTCGGAGCGGCGCTGCTGGCGCAGTCGACAGGCAACGACCCGGGCGGCGAGGCGGGGACCCTCGTTGCCCGGGGGTGCAGCTTCCAGCAGTGCGCTTCGATCGACTCTCGGCACCGTGAGATGCAGATCGAAGCGATCGAGCAGCGGCGCCGACAGTCGCTGCCGGTAACGCAGTTTGGCCGCCGCGGAGCAGGTGCAGTCCGCATCGCCGCACACCCGCCCCGCCGGGCAGGGATTCATTGCCCCAATGAGCTGAAACCGTGCGGGATAGCGCACGCGACCGCGTGCCCGGGCGATCACCACGTGACCCGACTCGAGAGGCTGTCGCAGCGCTTCGAGCACGCGGCGATCGAACTCCGGCAGCTCGTCGAGAAACAGCACACCGCTGTGTGCCAGGGACATCTCCCCGGGACCCGGCACGCGCGCGGTTCCACCCCCGACGATGGCGGCGGGGGAGGCGGTGTGATGGGGGTCGCGGAAGGGACGCCGGCGGGTGGCCGCGATGATTTCGCATTGACTCGCCGTTCCAGTGGCTGCGCCGTCGATCGCCCCGTGAATGCGCACGACGTCGATCAGTTCGTCGTCGGTCAGCGCCGGCAGCAGAGTGGGCAATGCGTTCGCCAGCATCGTCTTGCCCGACCCGGGTGCGCCCTCCATCAGCAGGTGGTGTCCGCCGGCCGCGGCGATCAGAAGTGCACGCTTGGCCGAGGCCTGACCGCGGATGTCGTCGATGGCCAGTGGTCGCGGGTCAGAGGCGGGTGGCCGAACGGCCATTGGCGTAACGCCAACGCCGCGCGTCCAATTCCGCCCAGCCGCGGGCGTGTTGAGCCAAGCCACGACGTCGTTCAAGTCGCGGGCGCCAAACACCCGTGCACCGGGTGCGAGGGTTGCCTCGGCGGCATTCGCGAGCGGCAGAATCACCGCATGTCCCGCCCGGGTTGCCGCGATGGTTGCGGAGAGCGCGCCGCGGATCGGCCGCAGTTCGCCGAACAGGGACAGTTCGCCCAGCACCTCGAAATCGCTCAACGCCGATGCATCGATCACGCCGGCACGGCCCATGAGACTCAGCGCGATGGGGAGGTCGAATCGACCGCTGTCCTTGGGCAGATCCGCCGGAGCCAGGTTCACCGTGATGCGTCCACCGGGGAACGGGTAGTTGCCGAACTTCAAGGCGCTGCGGACACGTTCCCGCGCCTCGCGCACGGCGGTCTCGGCCAGCCCCACGAGCACGAAACTGGGGAGGCCGGACGCAAGGTGCGCTTCGACCATCACCTCCGGCGCTTCGATCCCGTGGCACGCACGCGTGCGCACCGCTCCGAAAGCCGCATCGGCGGCGGTCGTCATGGCGCGGCACCTCAGCGATCGGTGCTGCGTTCGATGGCGGCCAGACGCGCCTCGAGCGCGGCGAGCTTTGCCTCCATGCGCGACAGCGCTTGAAGTTGACGTTCGAATTCGTCCCGCGGCACCAAATCGAGACGCTCCAGCATCGCGCCGACCACCCCGTCGATCCGCTCCCGCAGGTCGGCGGTACCCCCGGCCGGGAGCACGGACGCGACGGCCT
Source organism: Pseudomonadales bacterium (assembly GCA_041620035.1). Classification (GTDB taxonomy): domain Bacteria; phylum Pseudomonadota; class Gammaproteobacteria; order Pseudomonadales; family Azotimanducaceae; genus SZUA-521. The sequence continues at coordinate 212 of JBFKCZ010000436.1, read as the reverse complement.
CCGTCAGCCGTTCGGCGAAGGATTCGAGGGCTTCCGGGAGCGGACGGTCATCCGGCATGGGCTGTCACCTGAAGGATGGGGCCATGGTACTGGCGGGCGCACCGCGAACCTAGGGCGATCGGCGCGCACCGTTGTGAGCCGCCGCCGCGGACCCGTTGCGACCCAATTTGGTGCGCACAGGGGGGCGCCTGCCCTCGCGATTGTCACGTTGC
>JBFKCZ010000435.1:0-3257 GCA_041620035.1 Pseudomonadales bacterium | reverse complement strand
GGCGGCACCGACGGTGGGGGCGACACCGGGGACACAGGCGAGACGGTCTGGGAGACCCCCGCCGACGGCGCCTGGACCGAGGGCCCCGAGCTGCCGGAGTGCACCCCGCAGAACGGCGACGGCGACCGGGTCGCGCTGTCGGGCGTGGTCCTGACCCCCGCGGGCCCGGAGGCCGGCCGGGTCGTCTACTCCCGCGACTCCGGCCGCATCGCGTGCGTCGGTCCCGACTGCAGCACCGACGGCGCCGACGTGATCTGCACCGAGGGCGTCATCAGCGCCGGCCTCATCGATGCCCACGACCACCTGCAGTACAACGTGCTCGGCGAATTGATGCCCGATCGAACGCCCGAGCTTCTGTTCAAGCAGTTCCGTTCACTCGGCTACACCGTGAAGCCCGACTACATCAACGAGTCGCAACGCCTCAATGGCGTCGACTACCGGGCCATTGCGACCTTCAAGCGGTCGCCCTCGCGGACCTTCCGCACCGACGAGGGATGGGGAGAGCCCCAGGGATGGAGTCAGTGGCAGGAAAGCTCGCTCGAGTTCACGTCCATCGCCATCGAACGGCGGAACGGCAAATGGCTGACGTCCGACAGCGATCTGTTCCAGGGCATACGCCCGACACTCGACGTGCCCTGACTCCCCGAACGTGAGCCAGGCGCGCGCGATTCCGGCGCGCCTACTTGCGCACCACCTGCACCGGCAGATGGGTGTAACCGTGCACGAACGACGAGAAGGTGCGGCTCGGCTCGTCCTGCACTTCCACGCGCTCGAAGCGTTTCAGCAGTTCCTCCCACAGCACGCGCAGCTGCAGCTCGGCGAGCCGGTTGCCCATGCAGCGGTGAATGCCGAAACCGAAGGAGAGATGCTGGCGCGCGTTCGCCCGCTCGATGTCGAGTGCGTCGGCGTTCTCGAATACCGCCTCGTCCCGGTTACCCGAGATGTACCACATCAGAATCTGATCGTTCTGTTTGATCCGTTTGCCGCCAATCTCGCAGTCGCGATTGGCGGTACGGCGCATGTAGGAGAGCGGTGTCTGCCAGCGGATGACTTCCGGCACCATCTGCGGAATGAGCTTGGGATTGGCCGAGAGCTTGTCGTACTGCTCGGGAAACTTGTTGAGTGCATACACGCTGCCCGACATCGTGTTGCGCGTCGTGTCGTTGCCGCCGACGATCAGCAGCAGCAGATTGCCGAGGAACTCCATGGGCGGCATGTTCTTGGTGTCTTCACCGTGGGCGAGCATGGACACGAGATCATCGCCGGGCTTTTCCTTGCGCTCGTGCCACAGGCGGGTGAAGTACTCGAGGCACTCCAGGAGCTCCGTCCGCCGCTGCTCGATCGACTCGATGATGCCGCCGGGCTGAGGGATCGCGAAGGTCACGTCGGACCAGCGCGTCAGCTTGCGCCGGTCCTCGAACGGAAAGTCGAACAGGGTGGCAAGCATCATCGTCGTCAGCTCGATCGACACCGTGTCGACCCAGTCGAAGGTCTCACCGTCGGGCAGCGCGTCGAGCACCCGGCACGTGCGTTCACGGATGAGTGACTCGAGCTTCACGAGGTTGCCGGGGGCCACGACACCGGCGACTGTCTTGCGCTGTGCGCCGTGCACCGGCGGATCGGAGGCGATGAACGTCTTGATGCCCTGCAGCGCACCCTCCGGTGGTTTGGCTCCGATCGGCAACCCCAACGTGATGCCCGAGGCCGACGAAAAGTTCTCCCAGTCGGAGTCGACCGCCTTGATGTGTTCGTAGCGTGTCAGCGACCAGTAGCGTCCGGACCAGTCGAGCTCGTTGAAGTGAATCGGGTCTTCCTTGCGCAGGCGCGCAAAATAGTCCTGCCAGCGGTCCTCGCTGAAGAGCCGCGGGTTGATCGGATTGATGTCGGCGAGTGAGACCTCGGCGGCGTCCGCAACCGGAGCAGCGCGCAGCGCCTCCGCCTGGCTGGGGAGTTGTCGGGATGGCTGAGGCGATGCGGTTTCGCTCATGGGGGTACTCCTAATCAATCGCCGGGAGGGTACCCGATTGGCGCCGGAAGGTCGCGCAACCCGTGTAAGTGGTTGTAGCAGACCGCACGCACGCCGTGCTGGTCGCAACAGGCTGGATTTCGTACCGACGCGCGAATCATGCGGTCTTCGTTGCCATCGAAGGCGCCCTGCCTTAGGTTGTAAGGTAACCCGAACTCCAGTCAAACGATCAACCACACAAGGAGCACACGCCCATGAGCGAACCCACCTACCTGCCCCTGCTCAACTCGATCGCAGTGAACGAGCGCAAAGGCGAATGCCTGCTGAACGCCTGGGCCGACACGACCAAGGATGCGCAGCTCGCCAGCGCGCTCCGGTTCGTCGCGATCCGGGAAGGCGAACATGCCGCGGCCTTCACCAAGCGCATGTGCGAGCTCGGTCACGCCGTATGCGAAGAGAAGGCCTACCAGGTATTCAAGGACTTCGACGGACTGCTCGCATGCGTCAAATCCGATGCAACTGATGCGGAGAAGGTGCAGATGTTGCGCGGCGGCGACGACACTCAGCGCGGCGAACGCGGCGAGCGGCGCGATCCATTCCGCGGCTTCTTCAAGGACACCACCATCGATCCGATCACCGGCGCACTGCTGGGCCGATATATATGTGAAGAGCGCGACAGCGGCCGGCGGCTCGAGGCCGAGTACGCTCGGGTATGCAAGACGACGATGACACCTGCCAGTGAAGTCGCGGAACTCAAGGCGTGCGTCGATGCACTGCGCGAAGAAGTCGCACGGCTGAGGCACGTGCGTTCGGTGGCGTGACCGTTTGAAAACGTGCGTGAGCGGCCGCGAGTCGCTGCACGCGCAGCTGACGCGACGATGCACTTCATCTTCGAGGTTCACATCAAACCTGGCCACACGCCGGAGCAGTACGCTGCGGCGTGGGTCGCTGCGAGTGAGCTCATTCAGCGCGCCGAGGGCGCGCGTGGTACCCGCCTGCATCGCAAGATCGGCGACCCGAATGTGCTGCTCGCAATCGCAACGTGGGACTCGAAGGAGAGCCGGGACGCGATGGAACGGAAAGCGGACGCCAGGATTCGGGAGATCATCGCCACACAGGCAGAGTTCGTCGACATCCGTGTGATCGGCGAATTCGAGGCGCCGGAGTGGGTCGTCGAGCCGGTTTCCCCCTGACGGTTGACTTCCCGTCGCCGGTATCGCCCCGGTCCGATCTTTATCGCGTTCAGGTGGCGCCGACGTACCGACCAGGGGTATTGAGGCTCGAGCGACAG
>JBFKCZ010000434.1:0-3271 GCA_041620035.1 Pseudomonadales bacterium | reverse complement strand
TGCTCGCCCGAGAGCATGTTCGGCAGGTAATGACGCTTCTGCTCCTCGGTGCCGTACCTGAAAAGCGCGGGCGCCAGCATTCGCAGACCCAATGGAATGAGACCGGGTGCGCCCGCCTTCGCGAGTTCTTCGTTGAAGATGTACTTCTGGGTGATCGACCAGCCGGTGCCGCCATGTTCTACCGGCCATGTCGGCACGGCCCAACCCTTCTCGACGAGAATCTGCTGCCAACGCATGGCGAGTTCCTTGTCGGCGAACACGGTGGTGGTCTTGCTCACCGCCTCACGCATTTCGGGCGTGAGCTTTTCATCGAGGAACTGCCGCACTTCCTTCCTGAAGGCTTCATCCGACTTCGAGAACTCCAGATCCATTACACAGTTCCCTGGTGATTGGTCGGCGCCAGTTTAATGCACCTCGGCCATGTGACACCCGTGGCGAATTGCAAGATGATGTGCCAGGCGCCGGATGGGCAGTGGGAAGGGGGGTCGATGAAACGTTTCGAAGGCAAGTCGGTCGTCGTCACCGGTGCTGCGTCGGGATTCGGAACGGCGATTGCGGAAAAGTTCGCGGGCGAAGGCGCATCGGTGGTGGTCGCCGACATCGACATCGAGGGTGCTGCTGCGGTGGCGAAGCGCTTGCCCGGCGCGATCGCGTTCCAGATCGATGTCGCCGACGAACAGCAGAACCAGGCGCTGGCCAAAGCCACTGTCGATGCCTTCGGCAAGATCGACGTGTTCTGCGCCAACGCCGGCGTCCCTCATCGTGGCTCGTACATGATCAAGATGGCGACCGCCGATTTCGATCGGATGTGGGCGGTCAATGTGCGCAGCGTGTTTCTCGCGGCCAAGTACTGTGTGGCGCACATGCCGCCGGGCAGCAGCATCATCAGCACGGCTTCGATCGGCGGCAAGCGACCGCGGCCGGGCCTGACGCCGTACAACGCATCCAAGGGCGCCGTCATTACGCTGACGCGGGGGCTCGCCGTGGAGCTCGCGCCCAACATCCGCGTCAATGCGGTCTGCCCGGTGTCCGCACAAACCAACTTCGACCTGCAATCCATGGGCACCTACAAGCTGGCCGAGAAAGTGGAGGCGGCAGTGATCGCGGGCATTCCAATGGGACGCCGCGCGACACCCAAAGACGTCGCGAACGCCTACGCGTTTCTCGCCTCGGACGAAGCGGAGTTCCTGACGGGAGTGTGCCTCGATGTCGACGGCGGGCGCTCGATTCAATGAGGAGGAAGACATGAGTCTTCAACTACCGACAACGCAGGCGTGGGCGCAACGGTGCGCGGGCGATGGCGAGTTCCTGCTTGCGGCACGAGGGTGGACCGGCACACTCAAGCTCTCGATGGGCGATCGTGCGATTGCGATCGGCATCGATGACGGTATCGTCGGCGCGCCGCGGGAAGGCGTACCCGTGCTCGAGTTTCGAGGTGGCGAGGCGGTCTGGGCGAAGATCCTCGCGGCAACGCCACCGCGCTTTCACAACGACCTCATGGCCAACCTCACGGTGAGTGGCGGCATCGAGCGCGCCGGCGATCCGATCGTGCATGCACAGTACTTCCCGGCGGTGATGCGCGCCGTCGAACTGCTGCGCCCGGCGCGCGCAACGACAGCGGTGCTCGAACGGGAGTCTGGCGCACCAGGTCGACTCGACGCGCCCGTGGGCCGCTACGTGCACCTCGAACTCGCGGGTCACGATCATCGTGTGTACTTCGAAGAAGCGGGCAGCGGCATACCCGTGCTCCTTCAGCACACGGCAGGTTGCCACGGCAGCCAATGGCGGCATCTGTTCGAGGAACCAGCGATAACCGATCGATTCCGCCTCATTGCCTACGATCTGCCGTATCACGGCAAGTCGTTGCCACCGGTGGGTCGAAAATGGTGGGCGCAGCGCTATGCGCTCGCAGGGGAGTTCCTGCGCAGCGTGCCGCTGGGCCTGTCGGCGGCGCTCGGCCTCGATCGTCCGGTGTTCGTCGGTTGTTCGGTAGGCGGGCTCCTGGCGCTGGATCTCGCGCACAAGTACCCGGATGCATTCCGTGCCGTGGTGTCGATCGAAGGCGCGCTCAAGATCGAAGGCGATCTCGCGGCGTTGGAAACGTTGTGGCACCCGCAGGTCAGCAACGAATACAAAGCGCGTCTGATGGACGGGCTGATGTCGCCCACTTCGCCCACGGCCTACCGCAAGGAGACGAGCTTCGTCTATGCGAGCGGATGGCCGCCGGCGTTCCTCGGTGACCTTCACTACTACATCGCCGAATACGATTTGCGCGCCTGCGCGAGCCAGATCGACACGCGCCGAGTCGGTGTCCATATCCTCTCCGGTGAGTACGACTACAGCGGCACTGCGGAGTTGGGTCGCGCGGCGCACGCCGCGATCCCCGGCTCCACGTGGCGCGAGATGAAAGGGGTCGGCCATTTTCCGATGAGCGAGAATCCGGCAGCCTTCATCCGCTACCTGACGCCGATCTTGAACGGGATCGCCGAGGGCGCGCAGGCCGCATAAACACACCGGAGGTCGGATGCGCTTTCACTTCACCGAGGAGCAGGAACAGTTTCGCGACATGCTGCGGCGCTTTCTCGCATCGGCCTCGCCTGCGACCGAAGTGCGACGGCTGATGGCGACGGATGCGGGCTACGATCCGACGACATGGAAGCGGCTCGCGTCCGACCTGGGGTTGACGGCACTGAACATTCCCGAGACGTACGGGGGCGGTGGATTCGGCGCGGTCGAGAGCTGCATCGCGATGGAAGAGATGGGCCGTACGCTCTTGTGCGCGCCGTATCTTGCATCGGTCGTCGCGGCCAAGGCGATCGTCCACATTGCGAGCGAGCAGCAGCGGAGCCGCCTGTTGCCCCCGATCGCCTCCGGCGAGTCCGTTGCGACCCTCGCACTCGCTGAACGCGTGGGCGGATTCGATCTCGCGGCCATCGAACTCATCGCGCGGCCCGTCGATGAAGGCTTCGTACTCACCGGTGAAAAATGCTACGTCATCGACGGCTGCGTGGCCGACATGATCCTGGTCGTTGCGAGACTGCCGGAGACTCGGGGCCTCGACGGGTTGTCACTGTTTCTGGTTCGCAAGGATGCGAAGGGGTTGACCCGCCGCGCACTGACAGTCATCGATCCCACGCGCAAGCTCGCGGCATTCGAATTGCGCGACGTACCCGCCGAGGCGCTCGGCACGCCCGGCACGGTGGCTGCGGCGCTCGAAGGCGTGCTCGATTTCGCCAATGTACTGCTCGCAAACGAGATGGTTGGCGGCGCC
>JBFKCZ010000433.1:0-3271 GCA_041620035.1 Pseudomonadales bacterium | reverse complement strand
GTCGCGATATTTCGGGCGTACGCGCATCGACCATCCGCCTGGTGCGCGATTCCCTCGACCTCATCGACGATGCGTTCCGGAACGACCCCGCCGTCACGAGCCTGTTCATCGACCTGCTCAAGGCGCCCTACACGCTGGTTTCCCAGCTCACGCGAATGCGTCGGTACGGCGTTCTCGGACGCTACATCCCGGAGTTCGGTCAGGTCATCGGTCAGATGCAGCACGATCTCTTCCACATCTACACGGTCGATGCGCACACCATGATGGTGATCCGCAACATGCGCCGGCTGCACTACCGATCGAGCCAGGAAAAGTTTCCCATCGCGTGCGAGTGCGTGAAGAATCTTCCGAAGATCGAGCTCTTGTACATCGCCGGCATCTTTCACGACATCGGCAAGGGACGCGGCGGCGACCACTCCGAACTCGGCGCGCGGGACGTGGTCGGCTTCTGCGAACGTCATCGCCTGTCGACGGCCGATACCGAACTGGTGGAGTGGCTCGTTCGTGTCCATCTCCTGATGTCCAGCACGGCACAGCGCAAGGACATCAACGACCCGCTCGTCATCAACGCATTCGCGAAAGAAGTGAAGACTCGCGAGCGCCTCGACTATCTCTACGCGCTGACCGTCGCCGACATCAACGCCACCAACCCCACGCTCTGGAACAGCTGGCGTGCCACGCTGATGCGTCAGCTCTACATGGCAACTCGTGCCGCGCTAGAACGCGGTCTCGATGCACCGCTTGGTCGCAAGCAGGTGATCGACGAGACCACGGAAAAGGCCCTTGCGCTGCTCGCCGCGCGCGGCGTGAGTGCCGAGCGCGCGCGTTCCCTCTGGGACCACCCCGATCAGGAGTTCTTTCTGCAACACAACGCGGAACAGATCGCCGCGGTCACCCAGGCCATCGACGGACATGATCTCGATTCCGGCCCGCTGGTGATCGTGCGCGATTCGCTGGCCGACGAAGCGACCGAAGGCGCAACCGAGATCTTTCTGTTCACGCGTGATCAGCCCGGTCTGTTCGCCTCCAGCGTCATGGCAATCGATCAGCTCGGTCTCTCGATTCACGACGCGCACATTCACACGTCGCAGAACGGCAACTGCTTCAATACCTACGTCGTGCTCGACGAATCGAATCAACCAGTCGCCAGCGAACGCCAGCGCGCGGCCCTGGCTGAAGCGCTTCGGGAGATGCTCTCGGACACATCGCCCGGGCCGCAGCTCACGCGGCGCCGGGTGCCGCGGCGACTCAAGCACTTCCAGTGGCCCGCCGAAGCTTTTCTCACCAATGAGCCCGGCTTGCCCTACTCCACGCTGCGCATCTTCGCCACCGACCGACCGGGATTGCTGGCGCGCCTCGGCAAACTGTTCGTGGAGCTGGGTGTGGATGTGCACAACGCGAAGATCGCGACCCTCGGCGAACGGGTCGAGGATGTCTTCCACATCACCGATACGGAGCGGCGCCCGATCACGGATGCGGCGCACATCGAATCGATCACGCGCGCGATCCGCGAGCGGCTGGACCGCGATATCTACGAGGCTGATCGGCTGTGAATCCCTTCCTCGACAACCTCCACCTCTATCCCTTCGAGCGGCTGAATGCGCTGAAGGCCGGGGTCCGCACCCGCAGCAATGCACCGCACATCGCGCTGTCGATCGGCGAACCGAAACACGCCTCCCCGGACTTCGTCGTCGATGCCCTGCGCGAGGAGTCGGTACTGCGCGCTGGCCTCGGCTCCTACCCGCCTACGCGCGGCGGCGACGCACTGCGCGAGGCGATCGCGACCTGGGCGCAGAGGCGGTTCAGGCTGAATCGGATACCAGACATCGCCCATGAGGTGCTGCCCGTCGCGGGCACCCGCGAAGCCTTGTTCTCGTTCGGTCAGGCCGTGCTGTCGGGCGCCAACGGCGCGGTTTGCGCCATGCCGAATCCGTTCTATCAGATCTACGAGGGTGCAGCCCTGCTGCGCGGCGCGGCACCCTACTACCTGCCATGCCCCGAGCGTCTCGGCTTCCAGCCGGACTTCGACGCCGTGCCGGCCGCGGTGTGGGACGCCTGCGAGCTGCTGTTTCTCTGCTCGCCGGGCAATCCGAGCGGTACGACCCTGTCGCTGGATCAATTCGAACGTGTGATCCAGCTTGCCGACCGCCATGACTTCGTCATCGCCAGCGACGAGTGCTACTCCGAGATCTATTCGGACGAAGCCAACCCGCCCGCCGGACTGCTCCAGGCCTGCGCGCGAATGAAGCGCGACGACTATGCCCGTTGCGTGGTGTTCCATTCCCTGTCGAAGCGATCGAATCTACCGGGTCTGCGGTCGGGTTTCGTCGCGGGTGACCGCACGGTGTTGGACCGGTTCTTTCTGTATCGCACCTATCACGGATGCGCCTTGCCGGCCCATGTGCAGGAAGCCAGTCGCAGAGCCTGGCTCGACGAGGCTCACGTGGTGGCCAACCGTGCCGCGTACCGCGCGAAATTTGCGGCCGTGACGCCGATGATCGGTGCAGCACTCGACTGCACCGCGCCGGAAGGCGGGTTCTATTACTGGGCGCGCACGCCGACCGATGGCGAGACCTTCACCCGTGAACTGTTCGCCGCCGAGAACGTCACGGTGCTGCCAGGCAGCTATCTGGCACGGGCCAGCGACGGTTCGGATCCCGGACGCGATCGCGTCCGCATGGCATGGGTCGCCTCGCTCGAGGAATGCATCGAAGCGGCGGAGCGCATCGCCCGTTTCGTCGGTCGCGGGTGACCATGCCGAACGCATTCCTGTGTTAGCGTAGCGGCACGTTTCCCGACCACTGTTCGATCATGACCGACCTGTTCGCATTCGGATTGGGTGTCGCCACGCGCAACGCGCGAGGTGACATCCTCGACGTGTTCTATCCCGCGCCCATCGTCGCGCCGAAAGGTGCCCTTGGCGACTTCCTCGCGAGTGAGATCCCTGCACGCCAGGTGACGGTTACCGGCGACTTCGCCGCGCGCGTGGCCGATCTCATCACCGATGCAGCGGCCGCAGCTGCGCATCGCGCACTGGCGGAGTTCGATGGCCCGCTCGAAGCCGTACTGCTGCGCAGCGACGACCCGATCGCCTCCACGGCAGAGGCGTATCTGAAGCTGCACCTGCTCTCGCACCGCCTCGCGCTGCCCAATACGCTGAATCTGGAAGGTATCTTCGCAAAGCTCCCCAATGTCGTATGGACCAGTGCCGGCGCCATCGACGTATCGGAGTTCGCCGCACGACAAATCGACGCACGCCGGCGCGGCGCGC
>JBFKCZ010000432.1:0-3276 GCA_041620035.1 Pseudomonadales bacterium | reverse complement strand
TGAAGGGCATCCAGGTCATGGACGATCAGGGCGGCTACATGTTTTCCCGTTATGCGGGGCGCTGGATTCCGGATTCGCCGGCGCGCCGCAAGGCGATCCTGGAACGCATGCGAACGTGGAATCCGTTCTCCAATTCGAGTCCGGTGGAAGGCATCGAACGCGCGGTGCGCACGTTCTATGATCCGAACAAGCGTGTCAGCATCTATGTGTTCGGCGACGACTTCACCGGCAACAGCATCGAAGAAGTCGTCGATACCGTCGATCGCATCAACGCGGCCGACGAAACCGGCGAACGCCGCATGCGCATTCACGCGGTCGGCTTTCCAGTACTCGCGTCGGTATCGGAGCGACGCGCCTCGTTTCACCGATTTGCCGCGCTGATGCGTGAATTGACGCACCGCAACAACGGAACATTTGTCGGATTGCCCGATTTTCGGTGAGAAATGCGCTCTAATGACGAAGACGTGATCGAACAACCGACCCCGCTGGCAAAGGACACGGACATGAACCACCGTCGTAGTCTGCCGAGTGTGCTTGCAATGCTCCTCGCCGCCATCGCGGTGACGGGTTGCAAGGGCGGCGCGACGGTCGAACTGCAGGGCGATTTTCCCAAACCGCTGGTCGTGCCGGTCGCCGCGCGCGTCGGTCTGGTACTGAAACCCGAACTCGTCGAGTACGCCCACACGGAAAAGCTCGAGCGCGGTGGCGAATGGCGGCTCGACATCGGCGCGATGCAACCGAAGTTGTTTCGCACGGTGTTCGAAGCCATGTTCAGCCAGGTGACCGAGGTCGACGATGTCGCCGCGGGCGCGAGACTCGATGGCGTCATCGTGCCGACCATCGACAAGCTCCAGATCGCGGTGCCAGCGTTGACCCGATCACAGTTCTACGAAGTCTGGATCCGCTATCTGATTCGGTTGCACGATGCGGATGGCACACTGCTCCTCGAGTGGCCCCTGACCGCATACGGCAAAGCCAGCAAGGACGACTATGGATTCCTCGAGAATCCGGATGAGCCCGGCATGCAGGATGCGGCCATGACGGCGATGCGAGACGCGGGGGCCTTTTTGGCATTACGATTCACGAGCGTCGGGGAAGTCGAACGCTGGCTTGCGTCCCGTGCCGTCGGAGGGCCGCCGGAATGAACCGAAACCTCAGCCATCTCATCATGCTCGTCCTGCTCACGACCGCATCCACCGGGTGCGTCACCACCACGATTCAGGAGGTTCGTCAGGCCGAAACCGGGCTCGAGGCTCACGAGTCCGTGGTGGTACTGGGCCGTCACCACAAGGGCGGCGAAGACATCGAAGAAGGCTTCGTCGACTGCGTCTCGGACAATCTCAACGGGGGCTCCAAGAAACTCGGCGTGATTCGCGAGGCCGCCTTCGTGGACGCGATGTTCCCCTGGTTCGAACCGCGCACGGCACCGCTCGACACGAGCGATCTGCCGGAGATCATCGGTCATCCCTTGCTGTCGGAACGGCTCGATGCCATCGGCGTGCGCTACGTGATCTGGGTCGAAGGCGCAACACAGCGCACCGACCAGTCCGGTTCACTCGCATGCAGCGCAGGGCCAACCGGTGCCGCCTGTTTCGGCTTTCTGAGCTGGGAGGACGATTCCTTCTACGAGGCCGCGGTGTGGGACATCAAGAGCGGCGCCCAGGCCGGCAAGGTGAGTTCCGATGCGGTGGGAACGAGCTTCGTACCGGCGGTGATCCTTCCCGTGCCGTTCATCGCGCGGGTTCAGAACAGCGCGTGTTCGAGCCTGGCATCTCAGCTTAAGAAATTTATTATCAATGAGTCGTAGCCTGCTGAAATAACAGGCTTATCGGTTCCGAATCTCGAGAATTTCTCCGGTCGCGCGATTGGGCTCTACCGCGTACCACTCGGCGAGTTCGACGTCGTACTTCTTGCGGCACAACTCCGCCAACTCGTAGAAGGTGGGTCGGCCGGGGTCGGCGATGATCACGCGTTTGACGCCCGCGCGCATCGCGCGCTGAATGAGGTGATAGAGGGGCTTCACCATCTTGTTCCAGAAACAGATGTCGGACCCGATCAGCACCCGTTCGTCGGCGAGGCGCTTGCCGGTGAGTTCCTCGAACCGGCTTTGCAGGGTGTTCACTTCGACGTCGTTCAACGCGGCCAGGACTTTCAGGAACGGAAACACGTCCTTGTCGATGTCGACGCCAGTCACCTTGGCGCCGAAGCGGCTGGCACAAAACACACTCGCGGGCCCCCATCCGCAGCCCACTTCCATCACCCGGGTGCCCCGCCGCAGCGGGTGTTCGATCAGATAGTCCATCAGCAGGAAGCTCGACTCCCACGTCTTGTGCCCATGCACCGACGGCTCGTGAATCCGACGCAGCTGACGCATCAATCGATGTTGTGACTGCAGCAGGTAGATGCCGTATGCGCTGTAGACGTGCGCTTCGGGCATGCGTTCGAGTCGCGGCATGAATCGGCTCGCAAAAAGCGCGCGATGGTAGCGACGCCGCCGCGCTTCGGCAAATACCCGAGTAATTTAGTCTGGTATAGGCCCGAGGCGAGATTTACAATGCCGTCACTGTCCAAGCTCGAGTACCGTCGTGACTGACGCTGGCACCCACATCGACGATCTGGTCAAGCGGCCATACGCGGCCGGATTCGTCACGGACATCGAGTCCGACACCCTGCCGCCAGGTCTGGATGAAGACGTGGTGCGCTTCATCTCGTCACGCAAGAACGAACCGGACTGGCTCCTCGACTGGCGGCTGGCTGCGTACCGGCACTGGCGCACCATGCCAACCCCCGAGTGGGCGCACCTCGAGTTCCCACCCATCGATTTCGAATCGATCTCGTACTTCTCGGCACCACGCAGCCAGAAGGATCGGCCGAAGTCGCTGGACGAAGTCGACCCCGAGTTGCTGAAGACCTACGAAAAGCTCGGCATCCCCTTGCACGAGCGCGCGGCCCTGGCCGGCGTCGCCGTCGACGCCGTCTTCGACAGCGTCTCCATCGGCACCACCTTCAAGGAGAAGTTGAGCGAAGCCGGTGTGGTGTTCTGCTCGATCGCCGAAGCCGTGCAGTCGCATCCGGAACTCGTGCAGCGATACCTCGGTACGGTCGTGCCCACCCGCGACAATTTCTACGCCGCGCTCAACTCCGCCGTCTTCAGCGACGGTTCCTTCGTCTACATTCCCAAGGGCGTGCGCTGCCCGATGGAGCTGTCGACGTACTTCCGCATCAACGCGCTGAACACCGGCCAGTTCGAGCGCACGCTGATCGTCGCCGAGGAGG
>JBFKCZ010000431.1:0-3293 GCA_041620035.1 Pseudomonadales bacterium | reverse complement strand
GTTGAGCACGGTGGGGAAGATGTCGTAGATGGCCGCCAGCGCAGGGGGTTGGCTCGCGCCGTCACCGCGTACGTAGCGATAGGCATCCCGCGGCTTGTCGTAGTCACGTTCGTCGAAGTGATAGGCGCTGCGCAGCGCGAGTTTGCGCAGCGCCTCGGCAGCCGGACGATAGTTCACGCGGATGTCTGCAGAGCGCGTGACCAGTTCGGCGTCGAGGGATGCACGCGGCAACGCTTCGGTGACGATGAGTGCCGGGTTGATCGTATACGGGAGAAAGTCGTCGTTCTGACGCGTCGTGGACCACGCGCCGTCCCATTGCACGTCGAGTCCGGCGAGCGGTGCCACACTGCCGTCGACTCGGACCTGCTGACGATCGTAGTCGGGCGCGAGGCTCAGCGCCCCTTGCCCGGTGGGATAGTTCGCGACGGGCTCGACAACGCGTGCGTAGGGGTTCGTCCAAACGAGCCGCGTGTGCTCGTTGTCGAAGCGGGTGTAGAGATAGGCGAGCGAAGCGTTGAAGCGGTCGTTTCGGTAGTGCACCGTCGAGCTGAAATCCTGAGTCGCGTAATCGATCGGCGCGGGGAGCAATGCCGCATTGCCGCGCGCGGCGTCCACGAACATGGCGGCGCCCAGCACCTCGGTACCGCGTTTGTCTTCGTGCTTGAAGCCAGCGTCGATGCGCCAGTGCGCGCCGAAGAGATACATCGCATCGAACCTCACGATGTCGCGGTCCTTGTGGGCATCGAACCGGCGCAGCGGACCGCCGAGGGCCGCCATGTCGGCCGTCGTCGAACCGGCGACCCAGTTCGAGGGCAATATCAGGGTGTCGTTGCCGATGAACGGCGTGCGCGCATCGTCGCGCTTGAACTGACGCTTGCCGTCGAAATCGAGCGCGAGCCGGTAGCGACCCTGTTCACGGACGACGATCGCCGCATCGTAGGTACCGAGGCCGAGGTTTCTGGCATCGATCGACCATCGGCCGAGGCCATCGGCCGCCCAGGGCAGGCTGCCGCCCAGATCGAGTTCGCCGATGACGTAGGCGCGCTGCTCGTATAGCCCGTTGTATTCGCCGTAGTGAACGGCATCGTCGCTGCTGATGCGCAGGTCCAGCGTGGCGGACTGCTCCGCAGCGAGTGCGTTCGCGCCGAGCATCACAGCCAGGATGGCGGGCAGCGGCCGCTTCATCGCGTCAGCCTCGCGCCGGACGGATGATTCGTGCCGTGCACCTTGGGATGACAGTTCATACAGTTGCGACCCAGGAGCGCTGCATTGGGCGTGCGGGATGGCAACCCGCCGCCGGCATTGAGATCGCTGGGATGGAAGGCTGCGAGATGGCAGTTCTGACACAGCTGCGGACCACGCGCCGCAAGCAGCGGTTCGTGGACGGAGCCATGCGGGCGGTGACAGGTGCTGCAGTCGTCGGCCGCTGGCGGGTGATCGAACAGAAACGGACCGCGCAGTTCCTGATGGCATCCCAGGCAGGTTTCCGTCGAATTGACGCCGACGAGATCGAAAGGCTTCAGGCTGCCGTGCGGATTGTGGCAGTCGGTGCAGACGGTTTCGGCTTCACGGATCGGATGACGGCTCGGCAGACTGATTTCCGCACGCACGCTTCGATGACAGTCGAGACAGACGCCAGCCTGCGTGGTCCTCGCCAGCGCCGGCGTGTCGCGGGTGTGGATGCGGTGGCAAGCGGTGCAGGTGAGATCTTCGACGGCATGCGTACCGCCCTGCCAGTGCGGCGCATCCGCGCTGTGGCAGCCGAGGCAGGCCGCGTTCTGCACTTCCGGGTCCGATGCATGGCGCGGGCCGAAGCCGATCTGCGGCGGGACTTCCTTGGATCTGCGGCGATGCTCGGTGCCGTCGCCGTGGCAGCTGGAACAGCCCGCGCTTCCTTCGGGCGTGCGCGCATCGGCGGCCGCACCATGCGGGGTCGCGAAGATCTCGTGCACCTGCGGCCAGGTCTTCGTGTTGTGGCAGAGCAGGCACGCGCGGTCGCCGTCCGCGGCTTGTGCCGCCGAAGCGCCGACTCCCGCCACGCCGATGACCAGCGCTATCCACCACATTCTCAGCAAATTCGACCTCGCGCTCCCGCATCTCGGTGCAGCCAATCGCGTACACACCCCCGACCCTCCTTATACGAATGCGCCCGCTCCACCTCCATAAGGGGAATCCGCGTAGCAATTCCTGCGCGAACCTGGGCAATGTCCCTTCCGGACTCCCGATGGCTGGTGTGATGCGGACATCGACAGCGATACGACCGCGAATGGCGAGCGTCTGGCCGGCGCGCCTCGATGTCGCGCTGAGCGTCAGCGGCCTGGTGCTCGCCCTCTTCATGTGGGCTCACATGCTGTTCGTGTCGTCGATTCTCCTGGGCGAGCAGGCCATGTGGACGGTCACACGCTTCTTCGAAGGTTACTTCCTGTTCGGTGAGTCGCATCCGGAAATCGTCGCCGCGGCCGTGGCGGTGGTGTTCATTCTATTCATGCTGCACGGGTTCTTGGCGCTGCGTAAGGTGCCTCACGACTACCGGCAGTGGCAGGCATTCCGACGTCACCGCGTTGGGCTGCGTCACGGCGACACGAACCTGTGGTGGGTGCAGGTGCTCACCGGTGTGGTGCTGTTGATCCTCGGTGCGGCGCATCTCAGCCAGATGCTGATGAATCCGGGCGATATCGGCCCCTATCAGTCGGCCGATCGCGTCTGGTCCGGACGTTGGTGGCCCACCTATCTGGTGCTGCTGTTCGCGGTCGAGCTGCATGGCGGCATCGGACTGTACCGGCTCGCCGTGAAGTGGGGCGCATTCGATGGCGGAAATCCTGCGCTCACTCGTGCGCGACTCAAGGTCGCGAAGTGGGTCATCGCTGGCTTCTTCCTGGTGCTGGGCCTCGCCACGCTCGCGGCCTACATGAAGATCGGATACGCACATCGCGACCAGGTCGGCGAGACCTTCGTCCCCGAGATTCATCGGCCCGTCGAACGAGGCCAGCCGTGAAAGTCGTGCACACCAGTGTGCTGGTGATCGGCGGCGGCCTGGCGGGGCTTCGCCTGGGGATTGCCGCCCGGCGCAGGGGCCATCCCGTGCACATCCTATCGCTCGTGCCACCGAAGCGATCTCACTCCAAGGCTGCGCAGGGAGGCATGCAGGCGGCACTCGCCAACGTCGCGAAGGGGCAGGGCGATTCCGAGGACGTGCACTTCGAAGACACGGTGCGCGGTTCCGACTGGGGCGCGGATCAGGACGTGGTACGCATGTTCGTCAACACCGCACCCAAGGCGGTGCGCGAACTCGC
>JBFKCZ010000430.1:0-3299 GCA_041620035.1 Pseudomonadales bacterium | reverse complement strand
GATGGTCCGCCGCTCAAGGCCGGGCCGGCGTTGTGCGACTTCCTCGGCGGCATTCATCTCTATGGTGCGATCACCACGGCGCTGTTCGCGCGCGAGCGCACAGGAGTCGGCGCCAGCATCGATGTAGCCATGCAGGACGCAGTGTTTCCAACGCTGGCCACGGCTGTCGGTGCTTTGCACTTCCTGGGCAGCCATCCCACGCGTACCGGCAACCGTCATTCGGCTCTGTCGCTGGCGCCGTACAACGTCTACCGCACCGCAGACGGTCATGTGGCGATCATCTGCATTCGCGAAGGTCACTGGCGCAATCTGACCAAGGCAATGGGGCGCGCGGACCTGAATGAGGATCCGGATTTTGCGGATATGGCTGCCCGCGCCCGCAACATGGCAGCGGTCGATGCAGCAGTCGAGGCGTGGACGAGCGGACTTTCGAAGGCGGAAGTCTTCCGTCTCTGTCAGGACCACGACGTCATCTGCGCGCCTGTGCAGGATCTGAACGAAGTACTCGAGGACCCGCATCTGCACGCGCGCGGCGCGCTGCACCGCGTGGTCGACCCGGTGTTGGGCGCGACCGTGCTGCCAACCACACCGCTGCGATTCGTCGGGATTGATCCGCCGGCACCCGTCGCGAGCCCGGCACTCGGTCAGGACAACGCGCGCATCTATGGCGAGTTGCTCGGCATCGATTCAGACGCGGTCGATGCGCTGCGCGCCGCAGAGGCGATCTAAGAGACAGCGATTCGCGGGCAAGCCCGCTCCCACAGGCCTCCCTCCAAGGGCGCTCCCACAAGAATCACCCGGGCCGCAGCACCACCTTGCCGTGGATGCGGCGATTGATCAGATCGGCGAGGGCCGTGGACGCGGCTTCGAACGGGTAGACGTGGGGTTCGACGGGCGTGATGCGACCGGTCGCGGCCCAATCGAGGAGTTCTGCGAGGAGCGTTTGCTGCAGTGACGGGTTGGCGCTCGCCCACGCGCCCCAGTCCACGCCGACGATCGCGCGGTTGCGCAGCAGCACCTGATTGATGGGGAGTCGTGGAATGTCACCACCGGCGAATCCGATCACCAGGTAGCGGCCGAGGTAGCCGAGCGAGCGCAGCGCGGGTTCCGCGAGCGCATCGCCCACCGGATCGAACACGACATCCACGCCGTCGGGCGCCAGCGCCTTCACGCCGGACTTCAGATCGTCCGCCGCGTAGTCGATGACAGCATCGGCACCCGCCTGTCGACAGGCGGCGAGCCGATCGGGATTCGATGCACCCGCGATCACGCGCGCGCCCATGGCTTTGCCGACATCGATGGCGGCGCGGCCCACACCACCGGCTGCGCCGAGCACGAGCAGCGTTTCGCCACTGGCGAGATTGCCGCGGTTACGCAAGGCAAAGAGCGCCGTGCAGTAGCTCTGCGCGAAGGTCGCTGCCTGGCCTGTGCTGACGCTATCGGGTATCCGGGTGATCCGACGCGCATCGATCACCAGTCGATCGGCATAGCCGCCGAACCCCGGGGTGGCCAGAACCCGAGTGCCGACGGCGACGCTGTCGACTGCGGCGCCGCGAGCGGCGACGGTGCCCGCCACTTCATAGCCTGGGGTGAACGGTCGCGGCGGCTTGATCTGATAGCGACCCGTGACGATGAGGCCGTCGACGTAGTTGACGCCGCAGGCGTCGACATGGATGAGCACCTCGTGGGCCGCGGGAACGGGGTCTTCCTTGACGGCCGTTTCGAGCGGCCGGTCGAAATCGACACAGACGATCTGACGCACGATGGTTGTTCCTCGAGAAGACCTGATCGGCTTATGAAAGGTCGGGGCCGAATGTTAACCTTACCGGCTTTCCGCGGAGCCATGCATGAAATCCCCGTTCGACTCCATTGAAGACGTGATCGAGGCCATTGCGCAGGGGGAAATCGTGATCGTCGTCGACGACGACGACCGTGAGAACGAAGGGGATCTCATCATGGCGGCATCGAAGGCGACCCCCGACAAGGTCGCCTTCATGATCCGACACACCAGCGGCATCCTGTGTGCGCCCCTCCTGGACGATCAGGCCAAGCGGTTGCACCTCGATCCGATGGTGGCGCGCAACGATGCGCCGATGACGACCGCATTCACGGTGTCGGTGGACTACCGTCACGGGCTGACCACCGGCATCTCGGCCGAAGAGCGGGCCAACACGATTCAAGCGCTGGCGAACAACAATTCCGGCCCGGCGGATTTCGTGCGTCCCGGCCACATCTTTCCCCTGGTCGCGCGAACGGGGGGCGTGCTGGTTCGTTCCGGGCACACCGAGGCGGGCGTGGATCTGGCGGCGCTGGCCGGGTTGCCCCCGGTCGGCCTGCTGGCCGAGATCGTCAACGACGATGGCACGGTCAAACGGCTGCCGGAACTGATCGAGTTCGCGAAGACGTATCGGCTCAAGATCTCGTCCATCGCCGATCTGATTGCCTACCGCCAGCGCCGCGAGCATCTGGTGGAACGCGTTCGCGAGTTCACGGTCAAGACGACGATCGGGCCCGCGCGTGCCTTTGCGTACAAGACCAAGTTCGAAGATGCCGAGCACCTTGCCCTCGTGTTCGGCCGTATCGAGAGCAGTAAGTCGGTCGCGGTGCGAATCCATCGCGAGCGGCTCATCGAAGACGTGTTCGGCACGCAGACCGAACACCCCGCGAGCCTCGTGGACGTTTCACTGAAGCGGATCGACGAACTCGGCGGGGGTGTCTTCATCTATCTGCGCAGTGGCTTCGTCGGCGTGCCGCTCGACACGTTGAACAATCCCGATCAGCCATCCAAGGAAATCGCGCGTCGCGCCGAGTGGCTCGAAGTCGGCGTGGGTGCACAGATCCTGCGCGATCTCGGCGCCTCCCGAATCCGCATCATCGCGGGCCGCGAGGTGGACTACGTCGGCGTCACGGGCTTCGGCCTCACGCTGGAAGGCACTGAGCTGTTGAGTGACTGATGCGGGCGTGGGTATCGCGGGGTCAGCGTCGCGGGCGGTAGTGAAAGCCCCGGGCGCCGCCGCAGGGACCGGCGTAGACGATGCGGATGTCCTGGGTGCGACGCCCGCAGGCGCGGCACCGCACGCGGTTGCGTACGTCGTCGGTGGTGCTCGAGGTGCCGAGTTCCGCCGCGAGACGATGCAGGTCGACGCGGGCCATGCGTCGACAATGGCCGCAAACGGCGTACAACTCGAAGTGCGAAGCGAGATCGGACAGGCGCATACTGTATGAATATACAGTACAATCATGGCACGTGAAGCCCCGTCGAAGCCGCAGATCGCGATCACCATGGGCGATCCCGCGGG
>JBFKCZ010000429.1:0-3304 GCA_041620035.1 Pseudomonadales bacterium | reverse complement strand
GCGGTGGCTCGATCCCGCGGCTGAAGAAGCCACCCTCAAGGGGCTCATGCAGAGCCATCTGCCCGGAGCGCTGGAAGTCGTCCCCGTGAGCACCTATGTCAACAACGCGCGTCATCTCGACGTGGCCTGCATGACGCCCGTGGGACCGGCCATCGCGCTGGACGACCAGAATTGACAGAATGACCGAAACGGTTAATGTGGTCAGTCATGAGCTGGAGCCTTCTCGAGTCCCTCAGCGGACAAATCGACGCTTTCCTCTGGCCGGAGGAAGACGCCAAGCAGCGCGCCAAGCGTGAGCGGATTCTCGAGGCCGCGAGCGAACTGTTCGTGCGGCGCGGCTACCGGAAGACCAGCGTCGACGAAGTTGCGAAGCTGGCGGGCATTGCGAAGGGCACCGTGTACCTCTACTACCGGAGCAAGGCGGAACTCGTCTTTCA
This sequence comes from Pseudomonadales bacterium, assembly GCA_041620035.1. Classification (GTDB taxonomy): domain Bacteria; phylum Pseudomonadota; class Gammaproteobacteria; order Pseudomonadales; family Azotimanducaceae; genus SZUA-521. The sequence continues at coordinate 2,867 of JBFKCZ010000429.1, read as the reverse complement.
TGCCATCGCGTTGGAGAAGCGGGCCTTTCTCGGGCGCATGGTGCCGTTGCGCGATGCATCGCTGTCGCCCCGCGACCGCCTGCGCGCACTGATCGCTCAGACGGTCGCGGTGGGGCGCGAAATGCCCCTGTCGACGAGCCTCACCCAAGGCGATCGCGAGATCGAGATCGCCTACTCCGAGATGGACGTAAATGCACTCGCGGACATCACCGACTTGCAGGTGGAAGTCCTCGTGCAGATGCTCGACGAAGCGACCGGCCAGAAGCTGTCGCCTGCGGTTCTGCGCGGCCGAAGCAGAGTGCTGATCGATCTCATGCTGGCGGTATCGACGTCGCGTTTGATCGCTCGGCATGGGTCGGATTGGGGGACGTTTGCGGCAACGCTCGCGGACCTGGTCGTCGATGGTGTCGTTGACACGTCCGCGCCGGCCGCAAACGCCGCCAGACAGCGAGGAGTTGCATGATGAGTCCATTGACAGGTGCGGGGCTGCGCTGGGCGTTCGGCGCCGCGCTTGGCCTTGCGTTGCTCGGGTTCACGGGAGTGGCGCAGGCCGATGTCGACAGTCGGCAGCGTGCCCATGATCTGGTCGCGGCCGCCATCGACCTCACCCGCGGCACGACGTCGTACGCGGAGATGTCCATGACGATCCATCGTCCGGACTGGCAGCGCACCTCCTCGATCTCGGCGTGGACACGGGGGCGCGACGACGCGCTGATCCGGTTCACGGCACCGGCCAAGGACGCCGGCAACGCGACGCTGAAAGACGGTCCGAAAATGTGGACGTTCACGCCGAAACTCAACCGCGTGATCCGGCTGCCCTACAGCATGATGGCGCAGGATTGGGCGGGTTCCGACTTCTCCTACAACGATCTTTCCAAAACCGACGAACTGCTGACGCAGTACCACCTCGAACTGCTCGAAGAGAAAGTCGTCGACGGACACACCGTCTATCACATCCGCGCGACACCGCACGACGATGCACCGGTGGTCTGGGGCCGGGAAGAGATGCGCTTGCGCGATGATCATGTGCTCCTGGAGCAGACTTTCTACGACCAGGCGCTGAAACCTTTGAAGCGTCTCGAAGCCCTGGAGATCGGTGAACTCGGTGGCCGTACGTTTGCCACACGGATGCGGATGGTGAAGCTCGACGAGCCGGATCACTGGACCGAGATGCGCTACGCGAAGGCCGAGTTCGACATCAGCCTCGACGACGGCTTGTTCACGGTGTTCGCGTTGAAATCCGGCCGCACGCCATGACGGAAGCGGTCGCGACGAACGCGCCGCGACGTTCCTCCCGGAAGGGAGCGGGACGCGGTTCGGCGTTCGTGTTGCTCGCGTCGATTGCAAGGCGGAACCTCGGCCGCAACTGGCGGCGCACGAGTCTGACGGCCGGCGGCATCGGGTTCGCAGTGGCATTGCTTGCCTTTCTCATTTCGGCGCAGGTGGGCAGCTACGCGGCGATGATCGACAACGCGACCGCGCTCCTCTCCGGCCACTTGCAGGTGCAGTACCCCGGCTACCACGATGAAGCGCACATCGAAGACACGGTCACCGCTTCGAGCGCCGTCGCGGAGCGCCTGCGCGCGCAGAAGGGCGTGTCCGCAGTTGCGGAACGCGTCGTGGCCTTCGTGCTGGCATCGGCAGGCGAACGCAGCTTTGCCGGCCAGGTGGTAGGGGTCGACTTGGCGAGTGAGCCCGGCGTTTCCAACATTCCCAACATGGTTGTCGAGGGGAGATACCTGAGAGCGGACGAGGCGGCGGGCGATGTCGTGGAGGCCTACGCCGGCGCTGGACTCGCGCGCAACCTGGGCGTTGCCGTCGGCGACGAGATCGTGCTGCTGGGCACCGACTCGACCGGGGGCGTGGCCGCCCTGGTGACGAAGCTGGTGGGCGTGTTCAGCAGCGGGCAGGCCGACCTCGATCGGTTTCTCATTCAGGTGCCCATCCATGCCGTGCGAGATGCGTTCTCCATTGGCGATGAGTCGCACATGATCGTGGTTCGCACGCATGACGTGACCGAACTGCCTGCGGTGGCAGACGAGATCCGTCGGGTGATGAGCGAAGATCTGGTGGTTCTCGAGTGGCAACAGCTGATGCCCGAGTTGCAGCAGGCCATCGAACTCGACCGCGTGAGCGGGCGGTTCTTCTACGCAATCCTCGCCATCATCGTCGGATTCAGCATCGTCAACACGTTCGTCATGCTCGTGTTCGAACGAACCCGTGAGTTCGGCATGCTGCTGGCGGTCGGTATGCGTCCCTGGTCCATCATCGGCATGCTGCAACTCGAAGCGATCTGGCTTGCGTTGCTGGGTGTCGGGGTAGGGCTGGCGGTGTCGATTCCCGTGATCCTGTGGGTGGCGAGCGTGGGCATTCCGTTGGGTGATGATGCGGGTGCGGCGCTTGCCAGTTTCCACATGCCCGATCGCTTCTATACCGCGTTCCACATCGACGCCATCGTGCCACCGTCGGTGAGCATGATTCTGGCGACGATGTTTGCGGCCATCATCGGGTCGGTGCGTGTGCTGCGTGTGCGGCCCGTGGAGGCGATGCGTGCGGCTTGAATCGACGCTGGCGACGCAAGAGCGTGCCCTCAAGTGGTCTCCACCGCGCACGCCGCTCGTTGCAGCAATCGCCTGGCGCAACCTGTGGCGCAACCGGCGCCGTACGTGGCTCACCTCGGGGGGTATCGCGTTTGCGGTGTTTCTGATGGTGGCCGCCCGATCGATGCAGGTAGGTGCGTTCGAAGCCATGACCGACAACACCACGGCCATGCTGACCGGACATGCTCAGCTTCAACATCCCGCGTACCTGGACGATCCTGCGCTGCGCCACACGATTTCGAACGCATCTGCCGTCGCCAGGGAGAT
>JBFKCZ010000428.1:0-3305 GCA_041620035.1 Pseudomonadales bacterium | reverse complement strand
GCCTTTACAACACCTTGAGTGGCCAGACTGGAAGACCATCGCTGCTCGCGGGCACCGGCTTCTACTACATCGACTTCCAGGCCGGCCCCCGTCCCGTCGATATCGGCACCGAAGATCTCGTCGAAAGCCGCTTTCCCGGTCGCAGCATCAGTCACGGCGGCATTGCGCTGCCGCTCAAGTTCGGCGACGAGTTCGCGATTGGCGATCGTCACTATCTCGCGATCCGCAGCGATCGCTCGCTCGGGGCGATCGACGGCTTTCAACTGAAGCCCGATTCGTTCCGAACCAAGCTGCTGCCGCGCGATCCGCAGTTCAAACGCACCGTGGGTCGACGCGCCGAAGGTCAGTGGGCGATCAAGCGCGTCGGCTTCACCGACGACTATGCGTCGGCATGGAGTGCGATGCCAGCGAACCCGTCGTCGACGATCGTGGCGGTGATCGACAGCGGCCTCGACTGGCACCATCAGGACATCGACTGGCGCAACGTGTGGCGCAACGAACGCGAGATCGCCGGCAACGGCATCGATGACGACGACAACGGCTATGTCGACGACATCATCGGCTGGAACTTCGTGAGCAACGACAACTATCCGTGGGATCTCGACGGCCATGGCACGCTCGTGACCGGCATCATCGCCGCAGCTCAGAACGACGCGGGGATTGCCGGCATCGATCCGAACGTCAGGATCATGGTGATCAAGGCCGTCAACAACGCCGGTGTCAGCCGCGCATCGCTCATCGCACGGTCGATCGTCTATGCCACCGACAACGGCGCCCGCATCATCAACCTGAGTGTCGGCGGGCCGCACCGCACCGAGATGGAACAGCGCGCACTCGCGTACGCGCGACAACGCAACGTGCTCGTCGTCGTCGCGGCCGGCAACGAAGGCAAAGAGATCACCGATTACGCGCTGGCCGCCGAAGACAACGTGATCGGGGTCGGTGCGACGCACAGCGACGATCGTGCCGCGGGTTTCTCGAACTTCGGCGAGGGTGTCGATCTCGCCGCGCCGGGTGTCGACGTGCTCGGCCTGCGTGCCCGCTTCACCGACACCAACTACGCGGCCGACGCCGCCGACTACGAGATCGGCACCCACTATGTCGGCGCCGACTCACGTTACATCCGCGCATCGGGCACGTCGTTCGCGACACCGATCGTCACGGGCGTTGCATCGCTCTTGCTTGCGGCCAGGCCGCATCTGAAGGTGGAGCAGGTGGAAGAGATCCTGTTCCGCAGTGCGGAAGACGTCGACTACCCCGGCCACGACAAGTACACCGGCTACGGCATGGTGGATGCGCGCCGCGCACTCGCGATCGACCCCGACTTTCGCATCGAGGTTGCGATCAATGAAGTCAAAGTCGTCCGCGGCAAGGACGAGGACGCGCTCAAGGTGAATGGCACGGTCGACACCGACGTGCTGAAACGTGCCTGGATCACCATCGGCCGCGGCGACAATCCCACGGAATGGAAGCGCGTGGGACGCAAACACAAGCGGCCGATCGTCGATGGTGAAATCGCGAGCGTGCCGCTCAAGGACTTCACGGAGCCGGGCCGGTGGCAACTCGTGGTTCACGCCGAGCACAAGAACGGCATCGTGCGCCGCACGGTGAAACCGATCGACATCAGATGAGGAGGTGAACATGCGAATGCGCATTCGCCCACTGGTTTGTTTCCTGCTGCTCGTACCGATGCTTGCGTGGGGCGCGAAGGTCGCCCCCATCAGTGAACTCGACGTGCTACCCGAGGATCAGGACGAAGACGAACTCTGGGTACTGGCGTCCAGCCACGAGAACAACATCGCCAACTCGGGTCGCCTCTGGCGCGAGTCGTCGGTTGAGGCCTTTCTGGAAGGCATGGCTGCCCAGATCATCGGCAACGATCTGCAGCACATCGACATCGACATCGACTTCATCCTGGTCAAGGAGCCGACCTTGTCGGCCTGGGTGTATCCCTACGGCACGATCGCGGTGCATACCGGTCTGCTGGCCGCGATGGACAACGAAGCACAGCTCGCCGCGATCATCTGTCACGAGCTGTCGCACTTTCTGCGCCGGCATTCGTATCGTGAACTCATCGCGGAACGCAGGCAGTCCGCAATCGGCAAAGGCCTGGGGCTCCTGGCATCGCTCGCGGTTGCGTCACAGACCGGCACCTTCGACCCGAATCTCATGAAGGTGGGTGAGTTCTGGAGCGATCTCGTCACCAGCGGATACTCGCGCGAACTCGAACACGATGCCGACGCGGAAGGGCTGCAGCTCATGAAGAAAGGCAACTACGTGAGAGCCGAAGCGGTCACCGCATTTCGCAACCTCGCGCAGAACGACATCTACGGCGCGGTGAAGGTCTCGCAGATCTGGAGCAGTCACCCCAAGCTCGAAGACCGGATCCAGAATCTGATCGCGGCGGTCGACGAGGAACAGAAGCAGAAGAACTTCGTGGCGGGCCAGCCCCGCGATTCACTCGCTTACTACCGCGCGATCGCACCGGCGCTGATGACCAATGCGGAGCTCGACTTCGAGGCGGGCCAGTTCGGCCGCGCCCGCGCCGCACTCGAGAAGTACGCATCCGTGCGCAGCGACGATGCTTATGCTCAGTTTCTGATCGGTGAATCCTACCGCCGCGAAACTCCCGACGGCCCGGACTTCACGACGCGCATCGCGTCCTACCAGCGCGCGCTCGAACACGACCCGCGTCTTGCGCCGGCCCATCTCGAACTCGGCATGACCTACCGCCAGCAGGGCATGGCGCAGCAGGCGCGAACGCACCTCGAGACTTACCTGAAGCTCGCGCGCGACACGCCCGAGGCCGGCATCGTCGCGTGGTACCTCGAATCGCTATGAGCCGACGCGTTGTGAGCCAAGCAGTCCTCAAACGACGCTGCTCGGTCGCGGTGTTGGCCGCGATTGTCTGCCTGCGTCCGTTGGCCGTCGATGCCGTCATCGGCACCGAGGTGGTCGGCATTGGGACACTGCCGGAGCGGGTCAACATCACCTTCCCAGGCGGGACGGTACAAAGCGCCGATCCAACCACCGCAAAGTCACCGATTCTGTTCGTGCCGGACCCCGCGCAGCCCGGTGCCGTGCGTGTGGTGTTCGATCTGCCGGTGGCCGATGGGACCGTCACCATCACCGATACCACCGGTGCGCCGGTCGTGGATCTGCAGCTGCATGCCGGTCAGGTGGTGCTCGACACCGACGATCCGCATTCACTCGCCGACTACCTGCGGGGGCTGGATCGGCAGATCAAGAACGACTTCACCGCCTACGAGCGGTACCAGGAGGTGTGGGACGCACTGCCAGAGTCG
>JBFKCZ010000427.1:0-3305 GCA_041620035.1 Pseudomonadales bacterium | reverse complement strand
GGGCAAGCCCGCTCCCACAACGTCCTACGGCTCCACACCCGTGGTGAGCGGCAGGCTCGGATCCGATGCCCACTCCGACATCGACCCATCGTAGACCGCGACGTTCTCGCAGCCGATGAGGCGCAGCGCGAAGGCGTCGACGGTCGCGGAGATGCCGCCGCCGCAATAGGCGATGACGCGGCGACCGTCCAGCACACCCCGCGCTTCGAACGTCGAGCGCAGTGCGGAGGCGTCTTTGAACCGACCGTCGTCCAGGATCTCGTCGTACGGAACGTTGAGGCTGCGCGGAATGTGCCCGGGACGGCCGTAGTTGACGGCCGCGGTGCCAGCGTAGACCTCGCTCGACAGCGCGTTGATCGTACATGCGCTGCCGCTGGTGGCCGCATCGAGCACTTCGCGCTTGTCCGCCCAGAGCGCGGCATTGTGTCGGACGGTGAAATCGCCCGCGGACACCGGGCCGGCATTGCCGCGCTCTACCGCGCCACCGGCGTCCCACCACGCGCGGAAGCCGCCGTCGAGTACCGCGACGTTCTCGTGACCGGCGCTGTGCAGCATCCACCATACGCGCGTGGCCCACATGACGTGGCCCCGGGAGTACAACACCACGCGACCCGCGTTGTTGATGCCTGCCTGGCGCAGCGCCGACTGCAGTTTGGCGGGCTCTGGCAGGGTGAAGCCGAATTTGCTCGTTGGGTCCGACATCGGTCCCGTGAGATCGAGGAAGTGTGCCCCCGCGATGTGGCTGTCGGCGAAAGAAGCTGCGCCACTCTCCACGCGGTAGCGTGGCGGGTCCGGTCGCAGGAACACGGTGCAGTCGTATACCTGGCATGCGCCGCCGGCCCTCAACGCTTGCTCGAGGGCGGGAGCGGACATCAGGAACTCGGGTCGTGCATATGCCATCGGAAACCTCGCTCGTCGGAACTCTTCGGTCAGGAAGCCAGAATGCGCTTCGCTTGGGTTTGCCAGTCTTTCGGCGATGATCTGCGCACGGCAATGCCGGCGCAATCGTTGAACGTCGCGTAGGAAAGCAGTTCGTCGCGCAGTACGGTGAGAAACCGTTCGCGGTCTTCGATGTCGCGTTCGATGTGCAGGTGGCGAACTTCGAGTATGCCGCGGTCGCGGTGGGCCTTGGCGTCGATACGACCGACGAATTCGTCGCCGTAGAGAACCGGCAGACAGTAGTACCCGAATTGCCGTTTCGCTTCCGTCACGTAGCATTCCAGCAGGTAGTCGTAGTCGAACACAGCCTGCAGCCGATCACGCTGAATGATGACGTTGTCGAACGGCGACAGCAGCCGCACGTTCTTGGCGCGTTGCCTTGGACGTGCGTCGAACGTCGAAGGCTCGGCGTACACCTTGAGTCCGTTCGTGAGCGATCGGCGTGCCAGCGATCCCTCGGCGATGCGGGCTTCGAGGTGGCGAGCGACCGCGCTGCGAATCGATGACCCCTTGCGCAGGTAGGTGAACGACTTCTGAGTGGCATAACCATGCGCCTGCAGCGTGGACTCGACGCGGTGCGCCGCGAATTCGTCCGCAGTCGGCGGTGTGGTGTCGACCCAGCCCGGCAGAACGCGTTCGGGTAGATCGTAGACCTTCTCGAAGCCTTCGCGCCGACTGACCATCACGTCGCCCTGAATGTAGAGCTGTTCCAGTGCGCGTTTGGCGGGCTTCCAGTTCCACCAGCCCGTGGCCTTGCCGGTCGGTGCCTCGAAGTCACGGGCCTTCAGCGGTCCCTCGGCCCTGATGCGGTCGACCACCGCTTTCATCAACCGCGTGTCGGGACATCGGATCCAATGGGTTTCGCCGCTCTTGATCGCGTTCATTCGCTGCAAAGCGAATCGATAGTGCCGCATCGGCAGGTAGGCTGCGGCGTGCGTCCAGTATTCGAATGCTTCGCGACGCTCGACCAGTTGATCGAGGTGCACCTCGCGGTAGCCTGGCACGCGACTCCACAGCACGTGCTGATGCGCGCGTGCAACCACCGAAATCGTGTCGATCTGCACGTAGCCGATGGTCTCGAGGGCGCGCAACGCGCCTGCGCGGCCACGGCCGAACGTCGCAGGACGCAACAAACCCTGCGCGTCGAGCGCGATTCGGCGCGCGTGCTCGGACTTCATAACTTGCTGATGCGCGGAACCATCGGTTTTAATCGCCGCATCTTCACCGAAAGGAACGTCATGTATAGCACAGTGCGGCGATGCATCGGCCTGTTGTTGTGCGTGAGTTCCGTTGCGTTTGCCGCAAGCCATGACGCAACACATGGTGCATCGGCGATGGTCGCGTCGCGAACGGCGATCGCCTCTGAAGTGGGCGCTGACATCATGCGTCAGGGGGGGAACGCGATTGACGCCGCCGTGGCAACCGGGTTCGCGCTGGCCGTCACACACCCGTCGGCGGGCAACATCGGCGGCGGCGGTTTCATGGTGATTCGCCTGGCCGACGGCACACTCATCACCAACGATCATCGCGAACGGGCACCGGGCGCTGCTACCAGGGATATGTACCTCGATGGCGGTGTGGTCGTTCCTGGCTTGTCTACGAAGTCGCACAAGGCATCCGGCGTACCCGGCAGTGTCGCCGGTCTGCTCGACGTACTCGAACGCTTCGGGACGATGCCGCGCGCAAAAGTGATGGCACCGGCCATACGCCTGGCGAAGGATGGCTTCATCCTGAGCTACGATCTCGCCACCGACCTGGCGAGGCAGCAGACGGACTTCGCAAGGTACCCTGGCAGCGCCCAGGCCTTTCTCAAGGCCGACGGGTCGGCCTATCGCCAGGGTGAGCGGTTCACGCAGCCTTTGCTCGCGAAGACGCTGGAACGCATCAGCGCGAAGGGGCGTGATGGGTTCTACAAGGGCAAGACCGCCGACCTCCTGGTGGCGGAGATGGCGCGTGGCGGCGGATTGATCTCTCACGACGATCTCGCCTCCTATCGTTCGGTTTGGCGCGAACCCATTCGAAGCACGTACAAAGGCTTCCAGATCGTGTCCATGCCGCCGCCATCGTCCGGCGGTGTGCTGCTCGCCCAGATGCTGAACATGCTCGAGCCCTACGATCTCGGCGCGATGGGTTACGGATCGGCCGATGCAATTCATCACATGATCGAGGCCGAGCGGCGAGCCTATGCGGATCGTGCAGAGCATCTGGGCGATCCCGATTTCTACCCCGTACCGGTGGCTCGACTGATCGACAAGGCATACGCGCGCCTGCGATTCGCGGATTTCGACAAGACCCGCGCGAGTCGATCGCAGGACATCGGTGCAGGGCAGTGGGTTGCCGAGAGTCCCGACACGACCCACGCCTCG
>JBFKCZ010000426.1:0-3308 GCA_041620035.1 Pseudomonadales bacterium | reverse complement strand
GGGGGGCGAGTCGCATGCGGTGAGCGTCGAATCCAAGGCAGCAGCGATGAGTCGGCGAATTCGCATCAGCGGGTCTCCGGTGACCAATGCTCGGCCCACATCGTTGGCAGCAAAGTGTGGCATTGGTCTGGGATGCTAGAGGCAATCGGCTGGACGGGGTAAGTGCGACCCTCCGCTCAGGCCAGCGTTGACTAGCCCCCCGCGATCCTCTAAAACATTCAGGCCTGCCGGTTTTTTTGTCCGACAGGCCGGGTTCATTGGAGAGAAGCCTCCGATCGGGGGACCGAACCGGAGCGTTGGGGAGGAGATCATGAAGCGGATCCATTGCTTTGCGGCTGCCTGGTCGGTCGCGGTCGGCTGTTTGGTGCCGACGATGTTGATCAGCCCGGATGCGACTGCGGCCGAGCAGGCTACCAATCGCGTCGTTGAAGAGATCATCGTCACGTCGCGGCGGGTCGAGGAATCTCAGCAGGAGATTCCAGTTTCTGTGACGGCCTTTACGCCGGACGACGTGGCGCAGATTGCACCGCGCACGCTGCGCGACTTCGACGGGCTCGCGCCGAACGTGCGCATCGGCATGAACACGGCCGGGCCCAGCGCCGGCGCCGTGTACATTCGCGGCATCGGCTACGCCGATATCGAAAAGACGCAGGCCCCCGCGGTGGGCGTGATCATCGACGGTGTATATCAGGGATCCAGCACGGGTCAGCTGATCGACACGTTCGACATCCGCCAGATGGAAATCAATCGCGGCCCACAGGGCGTGCTGCTGGGCAAGAACACCACCGGCGGCTCGATCGTGGTCACGCGCTACCGGCCGGAGTTCAACGAGTTCAGTTACTCCGGAGCGGTGCAGGCGGGTTCCTATGCCGAGCGGCAACTCAAGGCGCGAGTCAACATTCCCCTGGTCGACGACCAGCTCGCGTTGAAGATCTCGGGCATCACCAAGAAGCAGGATGGCTTCTACGACAACATCACGCAGGGGTGTAACGAGTGCGCGGGTGACATCGACTACGATTCACTGACCACCGCGCTGCGGTGGGAACCCAACGACAAGTTCTCGACCACGTTCACGTACGACTACATTCAGGACCGCGGTGACATTCCGCCCCAGGATCCCACGTGGGACGGTGACAACCCGTTCCAGAATGCCGCGAACTTCGACGAGTTCCAGATGTACGACGTCGACGGCTTCACGCTCAACTCGTCGCTCGACGTAGGCATCGGCACATTGAGCCTCGTCAACTCCTATTTCGACTCGGAAGACAAGGTGGGCCAGGACTTCGACGGTGGTGATCGCACCAGTGGTGCGGTACCGCTCGGCACGCTGCACACGTTGCGCGAGCAGGAGTTCGATGTCTGGACGCACGAGCTGAAGCTCATCGGTGATCTCGGCTGGGTCAAAGGCATGCAGTACACCGTCGGCGGCTACTACTACGAGTCGGAACACTTCCACGCCCAGGGCACCAACCTGATCCTGCAGCTGCCGCCGGTTGCGCTCGGTGCTCCTCCCGGCACGCTTTGCGCGGACCTTTTCCTGGTACCTAACCCCGGTCCCATCGGCAATGCGCTGTGCCAGCTGCCGCCGAGCTACGCCGATCAGCAGAGTTCGGAAGACGTGAAATCCTATGCGGCATTCGGTGCCCTCACCTGGGACATCACCGATGACATCGAAGTGCATGCGGGCTTGCGCTACATCTCCGAGGAAAAGGATTTCCGAACGCAGTTCGGTACCCGTGCGGCGCCCAGGGGTCCGATCGACCCCTTCTACGGCCACCCGATCAATCCGCCGACACAGGGGGCGACCAGCGTGTTCGCAGGGTTCCCCGTGAGCGCGGACGACGACTGGGACAAGACGGTGGGCGAGCTGTCGGCGTCCTGGAAGTACACCGACTCGAACATGGTTTATGTGTCCTACTCCCAGGGATTCCGCAGCGGCGGTTTCAGTCTGCGCGGCACCGATCCCAACAGGCTGTCGTTCAATCCCGAAACGATCGACGCCTACGAAGTCGGGTTCAAGAACGACTTTCTGGACCGCAAGCTGCGCGTGAACTTCACGGCATTCCACATGGAACTCAAGGATCAGCAGTTCAGCTCGATTCTGAACATCGCGAGCCCGCCGGGCACGAATACGCTGATTCTGAACGCCGAAGGTACCGACAGCACGGGCATAGAGCTCGAGGTCACAGCATCGATCGGCGATCACGTCACGCTGATGGCGGTCGGCGGCTGGCAGGACGTGCAGAGCAAGGACTCGAGCTTCAGCTGTCTCGACCGGCCGGTGCCGCCGCTTGGCCGGGCATGCGATCCCGTCTTGAACCCGAATCTGTTCGTCAATGGCCAGCCGGTCAATCTGCTGTCGCAGGGTGGCGACACCGGCTTCACGTCCGAATGGAACTACGCATTGACGGCGGTGTACGACGCGGAGATTGGCCCGGGCCACTTCTTCGCGAGCGCGGCCGTCAAAGCGACGGATGAGGTGATCATTGCAGCGCAGCAGGGTGGTATTCCGTTCTACGAGCCGGGCTATGAGCTGTGGGATGCGCGGCTCGCCTACGAGATGACCCTGGCGAGCGAAGACGTGCTGTTGTTCGAGCTGATCGGTAAGAACCTGACCGACGAAGAGTATCGGCAGCAACGCCTGTTCCTGGGTAACGGCTTGTTCCAGGGCTGGGGACCGCCGCGAACCTGGGCGTTGTCGCTGACCTACCGGCACTGATCTCCAGCCGACCTGTCTGATGCGGAAGAGCCGGCGGCACGCCGGCTCTTTCGTTTCCGGTAATGTACTCACGAATCCCCGATGAAGGAGAGCCCAGTGGCCTACGACTACAAACTGTTGAGCGTTCGCACCGAAGGTCGCATCGCGACCGTCACCGTGAGCAACCCACCGATCAACCTCATCACCATTCCGCTGTATCAGGAGTTGTCGGCGCTGTCGAAGGAACTCGCGGCCGATGACTCGCTCACGGTGGTCGTGATGAAGAGCGCCGACCCCGACTTCTTTCTCGCTCACTTCGATGTGTCCGCGATCCTGACGTTTCCGACCGATACGCCCGCGAGCAGGAGCCATGAACTCAACGACTATCACGCGATGTGCGAGCGGTTCCGCACCATGAACAAGGTGACCATCGCGCAGATCGAAGGACGCGTCGGCGGCGGTGGATCCGAACTCGCGTCCTCGTTCGACATGCGTTTCGGCGTGAAGGGGAAGACGAAGATCAACCAGATGGAAGTGCCGCTGGGGATTCTGCCAGGGGGGTGCGGCACGCAGCGGCTGCCGCGCCTGGTCGGGCGCGCGCGCGCCATGG
>JBFKCZ010000425.1:0-3308 GCA_041620035.1 Pseudomonadales bacterium | reverse complement strand
TGCAAGGAAGAGAGTTTTCATCAGCGCCAGGGCTACGACATCATGATGACGCTCGCTCGGGGCAACGAGCAGCAGAGGGCCATGGCGCAGGATGCGTTGAATCGCTGGTGGTGGCCTTCGCTCATGATGTTCGGTCCGCACGACGCGGAGTCGGCCCACTCGGCCCAGTCGATGCGCTGGAAGATCAAGCGTCAGTCGAACGACGAACTGCGTCAGAAGTTCGTCGATCAGACCGTGCCGCAGGCGGAGTTCATCGGGCTTGCGATTCCCGATCCGGATCTCGTGTTCAACGAACGCCGCGGCCACTACGACTTCGGGGCGATCGACTGGGAAGAGTTTCAGCGCGTGATCGCGGGCGATGGTCCATGCAACCGTGAACGGCTGGCCAATCACGTCACCGCGCATGAAGAGGGCGAGAGGGTGCGCGCCGCCATGGCCGCCCATGAAGCCAAGCGCCGCGCACGGAGTGCGGCATGAGCGCAGAACAGTCGCATCACATGCCGCTGTTCGAAGTCTTCGTACGCTCGAAGCGCGGCCTCGACCACAAGCATGTCGGGTCGCTGCATGCCGAAGACCATCGCCAGGCCCTCGAATACGCACGCGACGTGTACACGCGCCGCAGTGAGGGCGCCAGCATCTGGGTGGTGAAGTCGTCCGACATTGTGGCATCGCAAGAGAGCGAGGCCGAGTCGTTCTACGATCCGATGGACGACAAGCCCTATCGGCACGCGACGTACTACGAGCTGCCCGACGAAGTGAGCAACATGTGACGGAGCGCGATGTCGCGGTATTCGCCATTCGCCTCGGCGACGATGCACTGGTGCTGGGACAGCGACTCACGGAGTGGTGTGGTCGCGGGCCGTTTCTCGAGGAGGACCTCGCGCTCTCCAATACGGCGCTCGATTACATCGGCCGGGCGCGATTCCTCTATCAGTTTGCGGGCAGCATCACGGGGGAGTCGGAAGATCGGCTCGCCTATACCCGCGACGTGCGCGCCTTCAGCAATCATCTGATCTACGAACTGCCCCGCGGAGACTTCGCCTTCACGATGGTGCGTCAGTTCGTCATCGATGCCTTCATGGTGCCGTATCTCGAGGCGCTGTCGGCGTCGACGTGCGCGGATCTCGCGGCGATTGCGGCCAAGGCGGTCAAGGAGTCGCGCTATCACCTGCGCCGCAGTGCGGAATGGGTAGTGCGCCTGGGCGATGGCACCGCCGAGAGCCGGCAGCGTGTCACACAAGCACTGACTGACGTATCGGGCTACATCGACGAGCTGTTCGAGATGGACGCACTCGAGTCCGATCTGCACGCGCGTGGCGTGGCGGTCGATCGAGTGTCGTTACGGCCCCTGTGGCAGCGAACCGTCGCAGCCACAATCGCAGAAGCGAACCTGCCGGAGATCGGCACGGGCTGGGCGGTTCGTGGCGGGCGTGAAGGTATCCACACCGAACATCTGGGCTTCCTGCTCGCCGAAATGCAGTTCATGCAGCGCGCCTACCCGGGTTCGACGTGGTGAGTTCTCCCGAACGCATCGTGGTGGTACCCGTGGAAGAGGCCGAGCGCCGGGAGCGCCGCGGCCAGTCGCCGGATGCGGATCTGTGGAACCTGCTCGATGCCGTGACCGATCCCGAGATCCCGGTGCTTTCGTTGTGGGATCTGGGTGTGCTGCGGGACGTGCGTAGAACGGCGAAGGGCGTGAGCGTGGTACTGACGCCGACGTACTCGGGTTGCCCGGCGCTCACCGTGATGGAAGCCGATGTGCGCGCTTGCCTGCATGATGCGGGTCATGGGCCGGTGGACGTACGCTACGAACTTGCACCGGCCTGGAGTTCCACGTGGCTGTCGCGCGAGGCGCGCGCCCGGCTGCGAAGCTTCGGGATTGCCGCGCCCGACGATACGTCCTGCCCGCACTGCGGATCCCGCAACACGCGGCAGATCAGCGAGTTCGGTTCCACGGCCTGCAAGGCGCTCTATCGCTGCGCGGACTGTCTCGAACCATTCGACTACTTCAAGGCGTTCTAAGCACGTGCACCGCCTGGCGATCAGCCGGATCCATCAGGAAACCGACGATGCGAGAGTCGTCGAATTTTCGGTGCCGCCGGCTCTTGCGGACGCATTCGTATTTCTCCCAGGCCAGTACGTCACCCTCGAGGCGGAACTCACGGACGGGCGGCTCAAGCGAAGCTATTCGATCTGTTCGCCGATGGGCGGGGCGCTGCGGATCGGCGTCAAACGCATCGAAGGCGGCAAGTTCTCGAACTACGTGCACGATGAACTCGAGGTCGGCTCGATCGTTTCGGTAGCACCGCCGCAGGGCAACTTCACGCTTGTGCCGCAAGCGGATCGGCGGGCCAGCTATCTGATGATTGCTGCCGGCAGCGGCATCACACCGGTGTACTCGTTGATCGCATCGATACTCGCTGCTGAGCCGCACAGCCGGGTAACGCTCATCTACGGCAATCAACGCACCGCGACGATGATGTTCCGTGACGAACTGTCGTGGCTGAAGAATGCCCATCTCGACCGATTCCACTGGATCAACGTACTCAGCCGCGAAGATCAGGATGCGGAGATCCTGAACGGCCGCATCGACAACAAGAAGGGTATGGCTCTCAACCGGCACCTGATCAGCGTGGGCAGCTACGATGGCTACTTCCTGTGCGGTCCCGAAGCCATGATTTCCGCCGTGTCACGCGGGTTGCGTGCCGGCGGCGTCGACGATTCGCTCATCCATTACGAGCTGTTCTTCGCCTCCGCCGAGGATGCGCGCGCCGTCATCGCCAAGCACCATGCGCGCGCGGCGCGCTACGGCGGCAACTCATCGAGCGTGACGGTGCGAGCCGGTGGCCGCGCGACCCGCTTCGAACTGGGTGCCGACGCCGAGAACATACTCGACGCCGCGTTGAGCATGGGCGTCGATCTGCCGTTCTCCTGCAAGGGCGGTGTGTGTGCAACCTGCAAGGCGCGCCTCGTCAGCGGCGAAGTCGAGATGGACCTCAACCACGCGCTGTCGGCTGCCGAAGTCGAGGCGGGGTTCGTGCTCACGTGCCAGGCGCATCCGCTGACGGCTGAGGTAGTGCTCGACTACGACGCCGTGTAGCGTCGACGCAGGCTGTGGGCGCGTGTCGCAAAAGTCATCGAAGCGATTGTAGGAGCGGGGCGGGGCTCGCCCGCAAGCGGCCGAGCGACTCGGTCGCGATAAGCCGCTGGTGTTCCAGCAAGGCGATCGCGAGCACGGCTCGCTCCTACAGTTGAGATCGGGCTTTATTCGCGACTGTCTTTATAATGCCCCGCTTTTGGAATCGGAG
>JBFKCZ010000424.1:0-3311 GCA_041620035.1 Pseudomonadales bacterium | reverse complement strand
GGATCGCATCAGGACGCGATCCGCAAGGGTATGACCCACGTGCGTTCGGATCACTGGGAGGTGCCGTACCTGCCGATCGATCCGTCCGATGTGGGGTCGTCGTACAAGGAAACCGTGCGCGTCAACAGTCAGTCCGGTAAGGGTGGTGTCGGCTTCATTCTCGAGGAATTCTTCGGTGTCGCGTTGCCTCGCCAGATGCTGGTGGAGTTCTCGAAGGTAATTCAGGAGATGACCGAACGGCTCGATCGTGAGGTCAAGGCCGACGAGATCTTCCAGGCACTGCTCGATGTCTACGTCGTGGAAGGCGGGCCCTACAAACTGCTCGACTATGATCTCTCCCACGGCAAAGGTGGCGCGCAACGTGTCGAAGCGCGCGTTCAAGCCGCAGAACAGCCGGTGGCGGTCACTGGAGAGGGGTCCGGGCCGATCGAAGCGTTCGTGAACGGGTTGGTCGATGCGTTGAACGAACCGCTCA
Organism: Pseudomonadales bacterium; assembly: GCA_041620035.1. Lineage (GTDB taxonomy): Bacteria > Pseudomonadota > Gammaproteobacteria > Pseudomonadales > Azotimanducaceae > SZUA-521. The sequence continues at coordinate 2,836 of JBFKCZ010000424.1, read as the reverse complement.
ACATCGTGGACTTCCATGAACATTCCATGTCGACGGGCAAGGACGCAAACGCGATCTGCCTGCTGGCCATCGATGACGGTGCGCAGGGACGCGTGTACGGTGTCGGCGTTTCGGCCAACACGGTGACGGCGTCGCTGACGGCGATCATCTCGGCAACCAACCGTCGATGGGCGGATCGCTGAAGCAAAGCGCAGCATTGAAGCACCGGCCGCATGCTCGACACGCCTGCCTCGAATGAATACGGGTAGAAACAACCGCGAGTCCGGCCGGCAGACCTTCTCGAAGGATCCAGGCGTCGAGAAATCGCTGCGGCATTCGATCAAAGACGGGGTCTACTTCTCGATGATGACCGGCGGGGCGGAGACCTACTTCTCCGCTTTCGCCGTGTTCCTGAAGGCGACCACGGCACAAATCGGCCTGCTGGCCTCGCTGCCGCCGCTGCTTGCATCTTTCATGCAGATCCTCTCGGCCTGGCTCGGCCGCGTAACTGGTCAGCGCCGACAGATCATCGTGTTCGGCGCGCTGCTCCAGGCCTTCACGCTCGTGCCGCTGGCGTTGCTGCCTTACTTCTTTCCGGACTACGGCGTGGTGCTGCTCGTCATCTGCGCCATCGTCTACTTCTGTGGACCGAACCTGGGGTCGCCGCAGTGGGGCAGTCTCATGGGCGATCTCGTCCCCGAGAATCGGCGCGGGCGGTTCTTTGCCTGGCGAACGCGGCTGTCGAGCATTGCCAGCTTTTCGGCACTGATCGGGGCCGGTCTCGCGCTGGAAGGCTTCGATGAGTTCGGAATCACCTACTGGGGGTTCGTCGCCGTGTTCGCGTTTGCGACGCTCGCGCGGTTGGCGTCGGCGTACCACCTCACGCAGATGATGGACCCACCGGGGCACGTAGCGGCGATGGAAGTGCCTTGGCACCGTGATCTGTGGCAGGGGCTGCGTTCGACCGAGCTGTTCCGTTTTTCGCTGTTCTTTGCATCGATGCAGTTCGCGGTAGCCATCGCGTCGCCGTTCTTCACGTTGTACATGCTGCGCGACCTGGGATTCAGCTACGTCGAGTTCATGGCGAACAGCGCAATCAGTGTATGCGTACAGTTCCTCACGTTGAATCGATGGGGGCGACTGTCCGATCTCTTTGGCAACAGACTGATTCTCATTACCACGGGCAGTCTCATCCCGTTCCTGCCGTCGCTGTGGCTCATATCAACGGACTATGTGTATCTGCTCGCTGTGCAGGCGTTGTCGGGCCTCGCGTGGGCGGGCTTCAGTTTGAGCGCATCGAACTACGTGTTCGACCTGACTCCGCCCGCGCGCCGCGCGACGTTGATGGCGGCCCACAACGTGATCGCTGCTGCCGCCGTGTTTCTAGGTGCAACGCTCGGTGGTCTTCTCGGCACGTGGTTGCCCAGGGAGATCACGCTGTTCGGCACCGCCTATGACTGGCTGAGCGCACTCTACGGGGTATTCGCGCTGTCGACGATCGCGCGTCTCGGCGTGTCCGCTTACTTCCTGCCGCGCCTGGAAGAAGTGCGCAAAGTCCGTCCAATGTCACCGAGCGGATTGATCTTCAGAGTCACGCGTGTACACGCGGTGTCCGGGCTCATCTTCGAGATCGTCGGCCGCCTCCGGAAGGGCGATGACGAGTAGTGCGGCGCGTCAGTCCCCGTCCGGCTCGCTGCGATCCGGCGACTTCCGGTTGATGAACTGATAGAGCTGGCGATCGTGTCGACTGGTTGCCGACAGGCGACCTGGACGTACCCACGGTTGCCATCGCGGTGGTGCAACTCCCACGGGCTGGTCGCCCATCACCGTCACGCGCTGGATGATGCGCTCGCCGACGAAGTCGTTGAGTACGAAATGCTGAGTGGCGCGGTTGTCCCACATCGCAATCGTGCCTTCCGTCCAGTGGTAGCGAACGGTGAAGCGGGGATTCGTCACCCATCGCGTGAGCATGGAAAGCAATGCGTCGCTCTCGGTTGCGTTGAGTTCGACGATGCGTCGCGTGAAGTGTTCGTTCACGTACAGCGCCTTTCGTCCGGTGACGGGATGCACGCGTACCACCGGATGTATCGCCATCTTGTCCGGCCGGTTGTGCGGCAGTGCATCGTGCAGTGCGGTCAGACCCTCGCACAGGTCCTTCATGGGTGCGGACAGCTCGTCGTACGCCTGACACAAACTGCTCCACATCGTGTCGCCGCCATAAGTGGGACATCGCACCATGTGCAGAATGGACATCAGCGCGGGCCGATCCTGAAAGGTGATGTCGGTGTGCCACTCGTCCGCGACACCGCCGTGGCTCGCAGCGAGTTCGAACAGTTCGGGATGATCGGTGAATGGATTTTTGAGGTTGGGATGACCTTCCAGGGGCCCGAACTTCTTACCGAGCTCGACATGCTGCGTAACGGTGATACGTTGGCCGGGAAAGAAGAGCACGAGGTGCTCGCACAGCAGAGAAGTGATCGCGGCGATGTCGGCGTTGGTCGTCGAGCCCAGGTCGATGCCGCGGATCTCGGCGCCGAGCGCCCCGCCGAGACGTGTGACGGACCAGCCGTCGGGCGCCAGGTCAGCAGTCGTCGTAGTTGCCATGTGCAATCCTCCTCGCGCCCAGCGTATCCCACCGGGCGGCTGCGTCAATCGGCCAGTCGTTCGAGGCGCGCGTTGACCACCATGTTGTCCTTAATCTGCAGCGTCTCGATGAGGTAGTCACCGAGCCGCAGGCAGAGGTTTGCGTCCGGAATGAATTCGAGGTGTTCGAGGATCAAACCGTTCAATGTGCGTGGACCTTCGAGCGGCAAGGTCCAACCCAGGGCCCGGTTGATGTCACGGATCACCGCGCTGC
>JBFKCZ010000423.1:0-3326 GCA_041620035.1 Pseudomonadales bacterium | reverse complement strand
GGTCAACCGCTCCACGCCGCGACCCTGGGTGTCGACGAGGGTCACGTTGGGACGGTTGTAGGTCTGCAGATACTCGTCGTGGAAGCAAGGCCGCTTGCAGAACTGTCGATACCATGGCTGCAACGCCGCCGCAGTTGCCGGATCCTCGACGATCCGGCTGGCACGGGCGCGAATCTGATTCATCTTGCGGTAATCGGAGAGCTCCAGCAGTTCGGCGCGTTCAAGGGTCGTGAGTGGCCGCCCCAGCTTGCGGCTCGCGAGCTTCGCGGCAGTGCCCGTCAGGTTGCGGAAGATGTCGGTCCAGCCGTCGGCGACCAGATCTTCGTCCTGATCCCCGCCGCTCACCAGGGTGTTGAAGTTGTCCATGCGTCGCTGCTGCCAGCCCGGCTCGAGCGACCGTGCCCACGCCTCGTCGGTGGGCGCGTTGTTGCGCACGTCGATGGACGACGGCGTGCGCTGAAACACGTAGAGGTGCTTCGCCCACTCACCGAGGTGCGGAATGCACTGCACCGCGGTCGCCCCCGTGCCGATGATGCCGACCCGCTTGTCGGCGAGGCCGGTGAGGCCACCGCTCGAGTCGCCGCCGGTGTAGCGATAGTCCCAGCGGCTGGTGTGGAACGTGTAGCCGCGAAATTCGTTGATGCCCGGAATACCAGGGAGCTTCGGTCGACTGAGTGGACCGTTCGCCATCGCGACGTACTGCGCTCTGAATCGATCGCCACGATCGGTGCTGACGATCCAGCGTTGTGACGCTTCCTCCCACCGCAGTTCGGTAACGCCGGTCTGCAACAACGCCTTGTCGTAGAGACGGAAGTGCCGCGCGATGCGCTTGCTGTGCTCGAGAATTTCGGGCGCAAAGGAGTACTTGTGCTTGGGTATGTAGCCGAGTTCCTCGAGCAGCGGGAGATAGCAGTAACCTTCGACGTCGCACATCGCCCCGGGGTAACGGTTCCAGTACCACGTACCGCCGAAGTCGCCGGCCTTCTCCACCACGCGCAGATCGTCGAACCCGGCTTCCCGCAGACGCGCGCCGGCGAGCAACCCTCCGAACCCGCCACCGATGATCGCCACCTGCACCTCGTCGAAGACCGGTTCGCGCTGGAAGCCGGGCTCGACGTACGGGTCATCCACGTAGCGCGAATACTCCGCCGTGACTTCCAGATACTGCTCGTTCGCATCCGCACGGATGCGCTTGTCGCGCTCAGCGAGGTACTTGGCCTTGAGTGCATCGGGATCGAAATCGATCTCGCCGACGAGGTCATGCACGACGGATTGAATGCTCAATTCACTTCTCCTGCGGGGTCCGGGCGAGTCTACCTCATGCGAGCGAAAGCGCGTGTATTCGCTGCACGTTGCCGCTCAATCGCCAGAGACGCACACACAACGCGAAGGCGGCGCTGCCGACGCCCGCCGCGAGGCCCAGCCAGAACCCATAGACGCCCATGGGCTCACCGAGCAGCCCGAAACCGAGCACGCATCCGGTTGGCAACCCGATCAGCCAATAGCTCACGAGTGCGATATACATCGGGATGCGCGTGTCCTTGTAACCGCGCAGCGCGCCCACCCCGGTTGCCTGGACCGAATCGAAGGTCAGGAAGAAAACCACGAACAGGAGGAGCACGGTCGCCAGTTCGTGAACCGATGACTCGATGGTGTACAACGCGACCAGTTCACCGCGCAGAAAGAAGATGAACGCCGACGCCAACAGCGCCACGACGACCGTCGTGCCGAGTGCTATGGCGGCCGTGACGCGGGCCTGCGCGAGTTCCCCCGCCCCGACTCGAAACCCGATGCGGATGGTGGCGGCCATGCCCAGGGCCATCGGCGGCATGAACATAACTCCATTGATGTTCATCGCAATGTTGTGTGCCGCGACGACTTCCGTGCCGAACCGCCCGAGCAGCAGCGTCGTGAAGGAGAACAGCCCCATCTCCGCGAAGATGGTCGCGCCGATGGGGATGCCGATGATCAGCAGGCGCCGGATGAGAGGCCACTGCGGCCAGGAAAAGCGTGCCTTCCAGCCCGTGACGTCGAACCTGCGACGCATCACGACGATCAGAATCAACCCGAGCTGCACCCACATGAGGATCGCTTGCGCGACCCCACATCCGACGCCGCCGAGCTCGGGAAGACCGAACTTGCCATAGATGAACGCGTAATTGAGCGGAATCTTCACGAGCAGCGCACTCACCGCGATGATCAGTGCGGGTCGAGTGAAACCCATGCCGTCGGCGAGGAACCGCAGGCAGAAGAAGCACATCAGCGCCGGCAGACCGAGGGAACACATCCGCACGTACGCAACCGAAACCGACGCCGCCGCGGGATCCACTTCGAGCCATGCGTAGACTGGACGAACGTTGTTGAGGATCACGACCGCCACCGCCGCGCCTGCCAGCGCGAGCCAGAGTCCCTGCCGGATCACCTCGCCGATCTCGGACCTTCGCGCCGCGCCATTGAGCTGCGCCACCATGGGCGTCACGGCCTGAACCAATCCCATCGCCAGCATCAGCACGGGCCAGTAGATGCTGCCGCCGAGTGCCACACCGGCGAGATCCGTGGATCCATATCGCCCCGCCATGACCGCATCGAGCACGCCCATTCCCATCTGGGCCAGCTGTGCGCCCATGAGCGGGAGTGCGAGGCGCGCCAGGTGCCGCGTCTCCTCGAGAATCCCGAGTCCCGGCCGCGAATCTTTGCTTGGCAATGCGGCCATGCCGACAGGACTCGTTCGAGGAAGTGACTGGCATGATAAGCGCTCGGCAAGCACTATCCTTTGCCAAAAGTCGATGAGGAGAATCCAGTGGCGAAGCGCGCGGTGACGATCCCCGGTCCAGCAGGTGCAATCGAAGCGTCGATCGGCGATGGAGCCGATCCGGAAGGCGCCATCGCGCTCCTCTGTCATCCGCATCCGCAGTACGGCGGTACGATGCACGACGCCGTACTCGACACGGCAGAGAAGGCGCTGGCACCCGCGATCCGCGCGAGCCTGCGGTTCAACTTCAGGGGTGTTGGTGGCAGTGACGGCGCGTTCGACGGCGGCGACGGCGAAGTGGACGACGTTGCGGCGGCAGCCGACTACCTGTCATCGGAGTTCCCGGGCGCGCGGCTGTGGCTCGTTGGGTACTCGTTCGGCGCCGCGATGGTCTGGCGCGCACGAACGCGACTCGATGCGGAACGCATCGTACTCATCGCACCGCCAATGGGCGCCATGAAGTTCGATTCCGACTCCGCGCGTACGACGCGGATCGACGCAGTGTACGGTGATGCCGACGAATTCATCGATGCCGACGCGACGAAGGCATGGTCGGCGTCGCAACCGAACGCGC
>JBFKCZ010000422.1:0-3342 GCA_041620035.1 Pseudomonadales bacterium | reverse complement strand
TCGCGTCGATCGACTTGAGCCCGATCTGTACGGGCTGATTCACCGACTGGCGTGCGATTACGCCGGGCGCGACTTTCTCCACGGGCGAACTCGCGGAGGCATTGAGCGGGCCCTTGCCGTCGATGGGCGTGCCGAGCGCATCGACCACGCGACCGAGGAGCTCGCGGCCTACCGGCACTTCGAGGATGCGGCCAGTGCACCGGGCCGTCATACCTTCTTTGAGGCCGAGATAGTCACCGAGCACGACCACGCCGACAGAATCGCGCTCGAGGTTGAGCGCCATCCCGTAAACACCGCCCGGAAACTCGATCATCTCTCCGTACTGGGCGTCGGCAAGACCGTGGATGCGGATGATGCCATCCGATACGGAGACCACCGTGCCCTCGTTCTGGGCTTCCGACTTCACATCGAGCGCATCGATGCGCGCCCGGATGAGGTCGCTGATTTCCGATGGGTTCAGTTGCTGCATGCTCTATTTCCTCAAGATTCTCGTCACTGCCACGCGGTTAGACGCGCAGCAGCGTTTCTGAAAGCTTTTCCAGTTTGCCCCTCACCGAGCCGTCCACGACGGTGTCACCGGCTCGCACGATCGCCCCGCCGATCAGGTTCGCGTCCACGCGCGCGGTGAGTTGTACCTCGCGCTCGTAGCGCTTCGCCAGCGCATCCACCAGGCGCTGCTCGTCTTCGGGCGACAGCGGGTGAGCCGAAATCACTTCGACCTCGAGGGTGCGTTCCTGCTCGGCGCGCAGCGCTTCGAATTGCGCGGCAATTTCCGGCAGGAGTCCAAGGCGCTTGTTGCGTGCGAGCACCGCAACGAACCGCCGCCCCCGATGGTCGAGTTCGTCTCCGACGATTTCGGTGAGCTTGTGCGCCTTCGCTTCGCTCGTCGTGTTCGGTGTGGCGAGAAGCTCACGGATGCTTGGTGTGGTGACGGCGGCCGCGAGGTACGCGAGCGCTTTGGACCAGGCTTCCATGCGCTTTTCGTCCTTCGCAATGTCGAACACCGCGTTGGCGTAAGGACGGGCGAGGGTTGCGAGTTCGGCCATCGCGTCCTCTTACAGTTCCGCCGCGAGCTTGTTCAGAAGCTCCGAGTGGCGGTTGCGATCGACGGACGCCTGCAGAATGCGCTCCGCACCCGCAACGGCGAGTACCGCGACCTGACTGCGCAGCGCTTCCTTCGCGCGGTTCACTTCCTGATCGATCTCGGCACGCGCAGCTTCTTTCTGTCGTTCACCTTCGGCTCGCGCGTCGTTCTTCGCTTCTTCCACCATCTGCGTACCGCGCAGGCGGGCCTGCTCGATGATCTGACGGGCTTCTTCCTTGGCCTGCTTCAACTGATCGGCCGCGCGCTGCTGCGCGAGATTCAGATCCTTCTCGGCACGCTCGGCGGCGGCCAGTCCGTCGGCGATCGTCTTCTGGCGCTCACGCATCGCGGCAATGAGAAACGGCCAGATGAACTTCCTGCAGAACCACACGAACACGGCGAACGTGATGAGCTGCAGCACGAGGGTTAAGTTGAGATTCACGTCGACACCTCTTGCGTTGTTCGTCTCGCCTTAGTTCAGCCGCCCCCGGCGAGCGCGAAGATTACGTACAGCGCGATACCGACGGAGATCATGGGCACTGCGTCTACGAGACCCAGCACGATGAAGAGCTGAGTGCGCAGCATGGGCAGCAACTCGGGCTGGCGTGCGACACCTTCCAGAAACTTGCCGCCCAGGACGCCCACGCCGATCGATGCGCCTACCGCGCCAAGGCCCATCATCAGTGCCCCTGCCACGTAAAGTAGAACTTGAAGTTCCATGTCTGCTCCTTCTTGAGATTCGAGAGTTGCGTTTGTATCAGTGGTCTTCGGGGACGTCGTGGGCCTGCGCCAGATAGACGACCGTCAGCACCGCGAAAATGAATGCCTGCAAGGTGATGATCAGAACGTGGAACACCGCCCAACCCCACTGCAGGGCCGCGCCCACCGGCGTCCACACGACGCTCGTGTAGAGCAGCACCAGCAAGATGAAGATCATCTCGCCGGCATACATGTTGCCAAACAGGCGCAGCCCCAATGACAGGGGCTTGGCAATGAGGGTCACGCCTTCCAGGAACAGGTTCACCGGCGCCAGCCACTTCGGAAACGGGTGGAAGGCCAGTTCGCCGAGGAAGCCGCCGAGACCCTTGCACTTGACCGAGTAGTAGAGCATGAGCGCAAACACGCCCAGCGCCATGCCCATGGTGACGTTCGGATCGGTGGTGGGCACCACTTTCATGTAGTGCACGCCGAGTTCACCGGCAATGCGCGGGATCAGATCCACAGGGATGAGATCCATGAGATTCATGAGGAACACCCAGACGAAGACCGTGATCGCCATGGGGGCGATGAGGTCGTTCTTGTGGGTGAAGATACTGCCGACGAGGTCGTCGATGAACTCGACGATCATCTCCACACCGTTCTGCAAGGCGCCAGGCACCGCGGCAGTGGCCGATCGCGCGACGGAATAAAAGAGGCCGCAGAAGAAGAGACCGAGGACGAGCGCCCAACCCATGGAGTCGACGTTCACCGACCAGAATCCCATCGCCAACGCCTCTTCGGCGCTGTGCGCAAAACCCCATGACCCATCGGGGAACTGACCGTAGGTGAGATTGGTCAGGTGGTGCGAGATGTATTCGCTGGTGGTGGGACTGTCAGAAGCCATCGATGTCCTTAAACGCCCTTACCCTGCGCCTTATTGGTCGGCGCTTTTTCTACTTCGCGGTGGCCCATCCACCAGCGATGCCATGAAGTGAACCACCAGCACCACTATGAAGGTGCTGAAGAACGCCAGCGGGTCAGGGTGGTAGGAGCTGAAGATCAGCACCAATATCCCCAACGATAACAACAATTTGACGATGCTGTTACCCATCAACGCGCGGGCTTGGATCTGCGGGTCCATTCGCTGTCCCGCTGTGAGGATCCGCCACGCGAAGTACGCGTTGGGAACCACCACGGCCAAGCCGGCAACGAGACTCGACACGCCGTGGGTGACGCCGCCGATGAGCCATCCCAGCGCCATCACCAGCGTCACGCCACCTTGCGCAACCACGATCCGAATTGGCGGACTCATTGGTCGCAAGGACGCCCCGTGCGCAAAGCGCGCGCATTATAGTGACGCCTCTGATGCGCCGCAACAAAACTGGCCCAACGGAGACTATCCCCGGAGACGGAGACTGTCCCCGGAGCTAGGCGGCAAGTCGGTGGCCGTGCTCAAACCACGTTGCTCCGGGGACAGTCTCCGTCTCCGGGGACAGTCTCCGGCCAGTTTTGTTGCGGCGCATCAGAGGCGTCACTATAATGCGCGCGCTTTGCGCACG
>JBFKCZ010000421.1:0-3343 GCA_041620035.1 Pseudomonadales bacterium | reverse complement strand
CTTGCCCGCGAATGTGCCTTTGCGATTCATCGAGTTGTTCGCGGGCAAGCCCGCTCCCACAAGCGAAAGGAGCGCCTCACCATGACTGAACCCTATCTCACCGACGAGCGCCGCATGATTCAGGAGGTGGCGCGCGAGTTCACGATGAAAGAAGTGCTGCCGGTTGCCAACGAACTCGACCCCGTGCAGGGCGAGATCCCGATGGATCTGCGCCGGAAGATGGGCGAACTGGGTTATTTCGGCATCCGCATGTCGGAGGACGTCGGCGGGCTCGGGCTCGGCGTGTTCGAGTACTGTCTGATCGCGGAAGAACTCGCCCGGGGATGGATGAGTGTGGCGAGCATCATCGCCCGCGCCGCGAGCCTCATGAGTGTGGGCGGCTGGCCCATGGAGAAGCGCTTGGAGCTGACCCGCAAGGCTGCGAAGGGCGAATACCTCGCCGCCGTGTCGCTGTCGGAACCCAACGTCGGTTCGGATCTCGCGGCGGTGAGCTGTCGCGCCGTGCTCGACGGCAACGAATGGGTGATCACGGGCAACAAATACTGGTGCACCTTCGCCGACGGCGCCGATTACATCCAGCTGCTCGCGCGGGTGGAAGCGCCCGGCAAGGAAGGCTCGCGGCAGAGCGGCCTGCGCTCCTTCATCATCGAAAAACCGCGCGGCGAGCTGCCGAAGAACTGCGCGGGCTCACCGATTCCGAAGATCGGCTACTTCGGCTGGAAAACTTACGAGCTCGCCTTCGATGGCTGTCGTATCCCGAAGGAAAACATCATCACCGGCGGCGACACCGAAGGCTTCAAGAACACCGTGAACTTCTTGAACGCCGCCCGAGCGCACACCGCCGCACGCTCGATCGGACTCGCCCGCGGTGCGCTCGAAGACGCCACCGCCTACGCCCATGAGCGCGTTCAGTTCGGAGTACCGATCGCCGACTTCCAGGAGACGCGATTCAAGCTCGCACGTATGGCATCCGAAGTGGAAGCCGCACGCGCGCTGATGTATCACGTGGCCACGCTGATGGATGCCGGCGCCGTCGCCGACAAGGAAGCGGCCATGGTGAAATGGTATGCATCGGAAATGGCGGAACGGGTCACTTCCGACGCACTACAGATCTTCGGTGGCGCGGGCTACACGAAGCTGCACGCGGTGGAGCGGTACTGGCGCGATGCCCGGCTCACCAAGATTTTCGAAGGCACGAGCGAGATTCAGCTGCGCATTATCTCCGACCGCCTGCTCGGCAAACCCACGCAGCGTCACAACGCCTGAGCGATGTCGATCGAATACACCATCGACGAGGCCGCCGGCCTGATCACGACGCGCCTCAGCGGGCACGTCGATACGCACGCGCTGCGGCAACTGAACTCGAAGGTCGACTCCGACCCGAAGGCAGCCGCTTGTCGCCGGGGGCTCGTCGACTGCTCGGAGCTGACGAGCATCGCGGCCGACGCGATGGTGGTGCGCGAACTGGCGATGGCACGCTCCGCTCCTCAACGGAAAGTCGCGATCGTCGCACCATCGGATGCGAGCTTCGGGCTCGCGCGCGTGTTCCAGGGGTTTGCGTCGGCCGAGAAGAGCGCCGGCATCGAAGTGTTCCGGGATCGCGACGCGGCGCTGGCGTGGCTCATGGCCTGAAGTTGCCGCCGCCGCCCCGCTTCCCTACATTGATGCGCCTCATCGCCAGATAGCCGCCTCATGCCATACGAACAGTACAAAGCCTTCCGGTTCGAACGCCTCGACGGGCACGTTCTCAAGATCACGATCGCGCACCCGACCAGCGCCATGAATGCGGTCGACGATCTCCTCCACGGCGAGTTCACCCGTCTCTTTCGCGAACTCAAGCAGGAGTCCGATGCCCGCGCGATTCTCCTCACCGGCTCTGGGCGCGCGTTCAGTGCCGGTGGCGACTTCGCCTGGTTTCCCACGCTGCAGGATGCCGCCAATCTCGAGCACCTGCGCCGTGATGCCAAGCAGCTCATCTGGGACCTGCTCGACGTCGAGGTACCCATCGTCTGCGCGCTCAATGGCGCCGCGGCCGGGCTCGGTGCATCGATCGCGCTCCTCTGCGACATCATCTTCATGGCCGACTCCGCCGTCGTGCTCGACCCGCACGTGAAGGTCGGCATCGTGGCCGGCGACGGCGGCACCACGATCTGGCCCATGGCGGTGGGACCGGCGCTCGCGAAGCAGTACCTGTTCACGGGAGATCCGGTGTCCGCGGCGGAAGCGCACCGGATAGGACTCGTCAACTTCGTCACTACCGCAGACACCCTCGACGAGAAGTCGCTCGCGTTCGCGCGCAAGATCGCCGCTGGCGCGCCGCTCGCAATTCAGTACACGAAGCAGGCGGTGAACAAACTCATCAAAGACAACCTGAATACCTCGTTCGACTTCGCAACCGCACTCGAGATCGTCACCTTCAAGAGCGACGACCACCGCGAAGCCCTCGCCGCGCTGCGCGACAAGCGACAACCCCACTACAAGGGTCAATGACCATGGAACTCTACGATGCGATGTCAACGCTGCGGGCCGTCAGACGCCTGAAGCCCGACCCGATTCCAACGGATGTGCTCCGCCGCGTACTCGAAGCCGCCGCCTGGGCGCCCACCGGCGGCAATGCACAGCCGTGGCGGATCGTACTGGTGACCGATGCAGCGCCGAAGAAAGCACTCGGCGACATGTACGCCGCGAGCTGGGCCGGGTTTGCCAAGCTGTACGAACAGCGTCTGGCCGGCGCACCCGAGGCCGACCGCGCGCGCGAGATGCGCACGCTCGCGGCCGGCAATCGCCTCGCCGAGCATTTCCACGAAACGCCCGCCATCGCCATCTTCTGTTTCAACCCGAAGATGATGGCCATCACGGACATCAAACTCGACCGCGTCTCGGTGGTCGGCGGCGGATCGGTGTACACCGCGGTGCAGAATCTGCTGCTCGCCTGTCGCGCCGAGGGCCTGGGCTGCGTGCTGACCACACTGCTCTGCGAGCACGAACCAGCCGTGAAGCAGCTGCTGGGCATTCCGGATCCGTGGGGCACCGCCGCCGCGATACCGATGGGCTATCCCGTCGGCAAGGGGCATGGCCCCATCCGCCGCCGCCCGGCTGCGAAGCTCACCTACGCCAATCAGTGGGGTACTGAGTGGCGCTGACCGCTGGGCTCGAAGAGCCGGAACACATCGTTGCACTGCGCGACACGCTGCGCCGTTTCGTGGCCAGGGAAATGCCTGCAGACCAGGTGATCGCCTGGGACAGAGCATCCGCCTTCCCGCCGGAACTGTTCCGCAAACTCGCCGCGCTCGGCGTGTGCGGGCTGACCGTCGATGAGCAGTACGGCGGCAGCGGCCGGGAT
>JBFKCZ010000420.1:0-3345 GCA_041620035.1 Pseudomonadales bacterium | reverse complement strand
GGGCGAGCCATTGGCCTCGAGGCGGCGCTGAAGGAACTGCAGGCGCAGGTGACGCCGCAGGAGATCAGAATCGAACTCGCGGCCGATGTGTTGTTCGATTTCGACAAAGCGGAGCTGAAACCGGAAGCGACGCGCGCGCTCGACAACCTGCTCACCGTCGTGAAGTCCAGGCCGAACGCCGCCATCACGATCGAAGGGCACACCGACGTGCGTGGCGACGACGCATACAACCGCACGCTGTCGCAGCGCCGGGCCGAGGCAGTGCGCAGCCGTCTCGTGGCGGGCGGTATTCCAGCCGCGCGCTTGATCGCCATCGGGGCCGGTGAGTCGCGACCGGTACGAACTGGCGACAGCGAGGCCGATCATCAGGCCAACCGGCGGGTCGAGGTACGTATTCGTGACGAGACGAGTGCCTCTTCGAGCGCGCCGTCCGCGGAGGCGGCGATCTGCACGGGCGCGGAGCCTGCCCCAGGGATTGCCGCATGTACGCGCATCATCGAAGCACCGAACTCGACAATGGCTCAGGTGGTCGATGCGCTCGCGGCGCGCGCCAAACACCGCCTGTTGCAGGACGATGTCGAAGGCGCGCAAAGCGACGTCGAGAGTGCCTTGTCGCGTGATCCAGCCAACACCGTCGCTCTGCACAACCGAGCCGTCATCAACTTTGCATTGGGGCGAATCGACGCTGCCCTCGCCGACGTCACCGAGGAGATCCGCCTCGCGCCCGACGCGGAAGCCTATGCGACCCGCGGTCGTTTCCACGCGGAGCTCGGACGATCCGAAGCGGCGCTCGAGGATCTGAACAGGGCGGTCGAAATGGACCCGCGTCACGTCGATGCGCTCATCAGCCGCGCCGGGATCGAGATTGGGGTTGGCAAACTCGATGCGGCGGTGGCCGATCTCGATCGGGCGATCGCGATCGATGCGAATCAGCCGGTTGCTTACCTGAATCGCGGGGTCGCGCGTTTGCTGCAGCGGCAGTTCGATCCCGCCATTGCCGATTTTTCGCAGGCACTCACGCTGACGCCGGGCGATGGTCACCTGCACTTCCAGCGCGCGGTTGCCTTCGCGATGAGCGGTCGCGTGACGGAGGGGCTGGCGGACGTCGACCGTACGTTGCTTGCGGAGCCGGCCCACGTTCAGGCGCACGTGCTTCGCGCGGGACTGCTGGAAGGCAGCGGTCGGCGTGCCGACGCGCTGGCGGCGCATCGGCGTGTGCTCGAACTGGATCCGAACAACCGCGAAAGTCTCGCCGCGGCAGATCGGCTGAGCGCGGCACAGTAGCGGCACGGGTCACGTCGGGTTCGAGTGCGGTGGTGCCGTCGCGCAGGTACTGACCGTCGGAGGAGTGATGAGCTGGACTGTGCGGCTGCTCGTCCTGATCGTTGGCGTGGGTGCGGTTGCCGGGGTCGTCTATCGTTGGTTCGACTTCGAGCGTGAAGGCACGCCCCACCTCCCGCCGGTGACGGGCGATGCGCTCGTGTTTCGTACCGGCGGATACGTCACTGGCACGCTGGAATCGTGCGCCGTCACCTATTGCGTCTTCGACCGCGTGCCCTATGGGCGGCGCGATGTGGAATGGATTGCCCTCGATGTACGCGACGCGGTGCCACCGCCCATCGAGGCCCGAGATCGGGACGAGATCCACCTCCGCGCGGGTGGGGTCGTCGCGGGACCACTGTTCGCCATCGATGCGGACGCGGTGTTCTCGCCGCGCGGTGGTGAGCCCCGTGAATCGGTCAGCTGGATTCATCTTGCGGATAGTGGGGTGCCGGACGGTGTTGGCGGGGTTCGCCGGTCGGAGGACGAGGCGGGCGACGCGAGCGCGACATCGGCACCCCATGCCGTTCCGCCTCCCGGGCCTGCTGTCGCCGCGCCGCCGGGCAGAGCGGCGAGGGGGCCATGGGAGGATCCGGTGCGGCGCTGTGAAGAGGATGAGCCTCTGGGTGCGCAGGTACGCCTGCGCGAGATCTACGAGAATCGGGGCGATGGCTACGATTGCCGCGCAGAGGCGACGTTTGCCTTTCGTCTTGCAACGAACCATCCGGACTGGCCCGCGCAGTTGTATCAGACGCACACGTCGGAATCGTTTCACTATCGAGTCCGTAATTTCGGTTGCCGTGACGTCAATGTTTCCGGCGTCACGATTCAGCAAGTTTGTTCACAGCCCGCGGGTCCCGAACTCACGGGATTTCAGGCGGGCGGCGATCAGGCGCGCTTCACCCCGGTCGATCCCGAACTCGGTCTACCGCGTCTGCCAGACGAAGTGACGGATGCTTCCGTTGCGCCGGGTGAGTGCGTTCAATCCGATGGCAACGGCCGCGGCGGACTGTCTTGGCGACCGGCCCTGCTGGGGACGATCTCCGCGAACAATCCGCAGCCCGACGAGGTGCTGATGGTCGAAGTGCCGGAGAGCGGCTGTCACGATGCGAACTTCGCGTCGACACCCGATTGTCTGCGGCGCCCCGACTACTACGCGGTGATTCCGATGAGCGGCCACCGTACCAAGCGTTCCGAAGCGAGTTACGCTCGGGGCGACCGCCATGAAATGACGTATACGTGGGCGGCATGCTGCGGCTGCGCGGATGCGGAGTCCGCGCCTGCTTTGCCGGAGCGCGGTCCGCCAACAGATGAACAAGGGTGCGCACCACCGCGGAACGAGTCCGTCAAACTCGATTTGGCATTAGACCAGCTGGCGGCCTACGCCCGAGCGCTGCGCCCGCTCGAGGCGAGGGTCAATGCACTGGCCGCCAATGCCAGGAACTTCGAAGGCGACTTCGAGCACGCGATGCGCGATTGTCGTTTGTGGAGCGCCGCGAAGTTTCTTACGCAGGTTCTTGCCTCGGGGGGAGCGCCCGGGCTCCCGGGCAGATCCGGGTTCCTGGGCTCGGCCGGCGAAGTCGCGCAGACGAAAGCATTTTCGAACCTCTTGTCCACGATCGAGAAGATTCTCGCAAATGACGCTTCCTGGCTCCTGCCGAACACCGAGTTCGCCGGCTGGGTCAGTGCCGAAGATGCGTGGGACGGATTGCAGACGGTCATCGGCGCCGCGGGTCCTTCGTCGCCGGCGGTGTTGCGCGAAGGCCTTGCGCAGTGTGGCGCACCGACCATCGATGCGGTGCTCGATGACGCCAACAAGTACCTGAACATCACGGAGGAGTTGCTCGGCGCCACGCGCGCCATGAACGAGCACGTCAATCGAATGATGACCAAGGACAACGAGATCACGGGCCTGTGGCTCGACTATCAGCGGGCCTGTCGTGCCTACCAAAGCTGTACCGAAGGTGGAGATCCCGGGCGCTGTGATGCCCTGCCGCGTATGCCAGCCCTGTGATGTATGGCCTC
>JBFKCZ010000419.1:0-3355 GCA_041620035.1 Pseudomonadales bacterium | reverse complement strand
GGCGCGCGCGGTGAAGCATCGTTCGCCCCGCAACCAGAGCCAGTTGGCCATGACGTCGTCCAGCAGGCTGAAGACGATTCCGCCGTGAGTGACGCCGTCGTAGCCGACGTGGCGGCCATCAGGCGTGAACTCGGCGCGACACTTCTCGCCATCGAGCCTGAACACCACACCCAACCCGATCGGATTACCCGTACCGCAGACGAAACAGCGATTCGCTTCTCGGGTTGTCATCGATCCCTCCTTCCGGGCTGGCCAACGGCAGCCACGGATCGCGGCTGGTTATCCGCACGACTTTCGCCAAAAATGGCGGCTGTGCCAAGTTTGCCCCACATCGAGCAACGCCTCGCGGATCACGCCGGCGTAACCATCGCGGTCGAGCCGGAGATGCCGCAGGCGGCGGTCGCCATCATTCTGCGCGAGCGCGAGCGGCGCGGAGAAACCGTAACCGACGTACTGTTCATCCGTCGTGCGGAGAAGAAGGGCGATCCCTGGTCGGGCCACATGGCCTTTCCGGGCGGGCATCGCGAACGCGACGACGATTCACTCCTGGCAGCAGCGATGCGGGAAACGCGCGAAGAGATCGGCCTGCGCCTCGACCTCGCGGCACGTCACGTCGGATCACTCGATCAACAGAACGTGCAGCCACGAGGTCGCCCGATCGGCATGTTGATTGCACCGTTCGTCTTCAAGCTGGAGCGTGCGGAACCCTTTCGCCTCAATCACGAGGTGGCCGAAGTCGTCTGGACACCGCTGGCACCGATCATCGAAGGTCGCAACCACACCCAGGAAGATCGCATCATCAACGGCTCACCGATTTCATTCGGTGGCTATCGCATCAACGGCGGTCACTTCGTGTGGGGGTTGACCTACCGCATGCTGCATTCGTTCTTCGAGGTGCTCGACCCGAGCTGGCGTGCGCCTCAAGGAAACGTGTAGCCCTCGTAGTCCGCAATTGCGAGTCCGGCCGCGACCGACGTGAACGGATCGTGCTCCACGACGCGCTCCGGAAATCGCTCATCGAGGATGCGCTTCACCGCGGGAATCAGCGACGAGCCGCCGGTACGCAACACCACGTCGATGTCCGCGGGCGTAAGCCCGGCCGCCGCGAGGGTCGCATCAACGCCGTCGCTGAACTGCCCGAGCAGGTCGGCAATCATCGTCTCGAACTGATCCCTCGTCACCGTGACGTCGACATCGATCTCGGGGATATCGAGCACCGCGCACTCGCTGTCGGACAGCGCCGCCTTGAGATCCTTGATGCACTGAAAGATGAGGTAGCTCAGGTTGTGCTTGATGAGTTCGCGCAGACGACGGAACTTGTGCATCGCCGGCCCACCCTGCTCGATGCAGTCCATCACCGGCGTCGTATAGCGATTCTGATTGAGGGTGTACGACACCGCCCAGTTGAGAATCAGATCCTCGTAGTCTTCGAACGGAAACCTCGTCTCGATCTCTTCTTTGTCGACACCCCGCCGCCGCCAGGTTTCGCCCTTGCCGAGCAGCGGGAACAGCAGTTCCCTGAACAGTCGCTGATCGATGTGATCGCCCCCGAGTGCGACCCCATGTGTCGTCACCACGTCGAAGCCAGACCCCTTGCGGCGCAGCACGCAAAAGTCGAGCGTCCCACCCCCGAAATCGACCGTCAGCACGCGGCGGCCCTCTTCGCCGGGATTGACCGACAGATAGCTCACCGTCGCGGCGATCGGTTCCGGATAGAACGCGTGACTGCGGATGCCCGCGTGTCCGTACGCCTCGCCCAGTCGCGCGAGCGCCAGCTGATTGCGAAACGGGTCGCGACCCTCGAACGTCACGGGATGGCCCACACATGCATGCGCTGGATCGACACCGCACGCTTCGATGGCCTTGCGGATGCGCAGCAGGATGGGCGTGATCAGCGCCACGAGACGAAACGGATGATCGAACACCATCAGGCGTCTGACGTTCGGATCCCCCAGCAATCGCTTCGTGCCCCGGAACAGTCTGCCCTGCAGTCCCGTGTCCTTGAACGCCTTGCCATAGACTTTCTGAGTGAGCGTTTCCACGGGTCGGCGATGCTCCGGGTCGGCATCACCGACCAGCATTGCGGCGGCACCGATCACTTCCGGCACCAGTTCGACGGTACGGCCCGTGTTGTCGGCGATGTAGCGATCGATTGCCGCCTGACCCGTCTCCGTAAGCAGTTCCGCGTCGATGTAGGTTGCCGATGGCATCACCGGGTCGTCGCCTTCCAGCGGCACCAACTTGACGGATTTGCCATCGAACAGCGCAGCCACGGAGTTCGTCGTGCCGAAATCGATGCCGATGCCCACCCGTGCCATCAGACCACCTGCCGGGCCGCAGCGGGTGCTGCGTCGCGTCTGGGAACCGTCATCCGCCCGATACCTCGACGGCGATCAGGGCCCGCTTGTCGTAACGACCACTCAACTTCGACAGGCAGTCGGTGATCCACATCTGCCAGCCGTACCGCGCCCGCAACGCGCGGTAGGCGGTGGCGACCTCGCCGGAATCCTCGATGATGCGGGCACGCGCGTCATGCCATGGGCCGAGGATGCGGCCGCGCACATCGCACGCCGCGACGCGCGCCCGACCGTTGGCGCGAATGCGCTTCACCTTGCCTGCCCGGCCTTCGCTGAATACGTAGTAGGTCGGTGCAACACCCGCAAACCACACGGGCGTCTCGACCGCGGCGCCGGTTTTGCGGAACGTGGCCAGGTTGAAATAGCGTGCGTCGCTCAGATCCAACGCGCTTCTCCCTGAAAAGGCCCGGATCTTAAACGCAGCTTCCCGCTTGAACCAACCGCGACGCGAAGCTCACACTGTGGCCATGGGCGATGTAATCAAGTTCGTGCGACCGTCAGCGACGGCGCTCAAGCAGGCGCGAAAGGAGACAGCCAAGGGCCGCACGCTGTGCAGTCGCGGCTTTCATCGCTGGGTGATCGATGCGCGCAAGCAGTTCGACGTCGAGCAGGGCCGCCTCGTGACCCTGCATCGGTGTACGCGCTGCGCCGCGACGAAGACCTCGCTTACGTAGCTTTGGTGGCGACGGTGGGCCGCGCGGCGGGTACGCAAACCCCTGTGCCTGCGAGCCCGCAGTAGCCGTTCGGTACTTTCGCCAGGTACTGCTGATGGAAGTGCTCGGCGTAATAGAACGCGGGCGCGGGCGCGATTTCGGTGGTGACGGGGCCGTAGCCTGCTTCGGCCAAAGCGCGCTGAAACGCCGCCTGGGTCTCCCGGGCCGCGGCTGCCTGCTTCTCGCAGAAGGTGTAGATCGCCGAGCGGTACTGGGTGCCGACATCGTTGCCCTGGCGCATCCCCTGCGTCGGATCGTGGGACTCCCAGAACACCTTGAGCAGGT
>JBFKCZ010000418.1:0-3357 GCA_041620035.1 Pseudomonadales bacterium | reverse complement strand
GGACGGCAGCGGGCGCAACTGGTGCCACGTGGGCACCGACGACACGTATGTCGCGCTGACGACCGTCGCGGCCGGCGACCCGCGCGCACCCTACAGCGACACACCCGGGCTCAATCACCTCGGATTCGAAATCGACGATGTGGATGCGTTGCGCCAGCGAATGGCGCGGGCCGGATTTCGACCCAACCTCGAAGTCGACGACCACCCGGCGCGCCGTCGAATCTACTTCCACGACCCCGAGGGCAACGACTGGGAGTTCGTGGAGTACCGGACGAACGATGTGTCGCAACGCAATGACTACCGACGCTGAACGCTATGCGCCCCTCGATGCCGCCCTCGATGCCCTGCGCGACTGTGCTCCCGACCTGTCGAATGGGTTGAGCAACCACGGTCCAATGGCCGCTGAAGCGCTGTGCGCCCTGGGCTACAGCGCCCGCGTCGCGGATTGGGTCAGCCGCTACCGGCGCGACGGATTGCCGTGGCCGAAGGCCTCGATCGCCCTGGACGCACCCGATCCTGCGGCCCGAGGCGACGCCTCGCGCGCCACCGACTGGCGGCAGTTCTTTCGCCGCCAGCTCGAGTCGGCAGCTTGGGTGGACGGTTTGCGCGAGGCCATCGCCTGGCTCGCACCCGCCGCCAGCGCCGACGCCACCCACGGCCTCATTCGCGTGGGCCATGCGGCGCGCTCCCTCGCGATCGAGGCAACGACCGCCCGCAGGCACGAACTCGCCGATGCGCTCGCCGCGTGGGCCAGCGGCTACAGCGTCTTGGGCGGTGAACCCGACATGACGGTCGAAGGGTTGTCTGCAGCTGAGGCGATCGTGAAAGTGCCGCTGCTGCCGGAGCCGCAACGGCGTTTTGAAGGCTCCATCACGTCGGGACTCGCACCGCTGTCCGCGCACGCGCCATTCGCACCGGTACTCGATCTCCTGCGTACCGACCAGGCAACCCCCGATGTCGCCGAAGTGTTCGCACGGGTGTATCTCGCCAATGCTACCGACGTGCTGACGACCATCGTCTTCATCCATGGCGTCACCAGCATCACGACGATCGGCCATCTCCTGCCCTGCCTGTCCGCGCGGGAGACCGGACGTCTCCTGCGGTTCGGCTGGCAGGCGTCGGCCGCACTCTATGCCGCCTTCGGCCGGCTGCCGCCGGTCGACTCGGCAGCCGCGCCGTCCACTTCCATGGCGAGACTCGCGAAGCACGCCGCGGATCACGGCGACGAGCACGTCATCAAGTTCACGGAAGCGTGTTTGTGGAACCACGCCCGCCGCCCATCGAGCGCGTTTCTGGCCGCCGCCGAGCACGCACAACAGATGCTGCCGCGGCCGCGTCGATGACCGCCCGGCCACGGTGCGGCCGCTGCCTTGTAATCAATAACGATTCTCATTTATGCTTCGACTCTCATTTGAGAAGCAGGCATTGCGATGGTCGTCTGCCACTGCCACGGCGTTACCCTCGAAGACATTCGCGACGCGATCGAGCAGGGTCATCATGACCTGGAAGCCCTGGCCCGGACGCTGGGTGTGGCGACATGCTGCGGTGGCTGCCGGAATTACTCTGAAGCCGTCGTCGAGTACTACAAGGCTGCCGACCCGGCGATCGAAGCCGCCTGAACAGCTACTGACCGACTTTCGCTTCAACCGCCTGGGACTGTCCGCTCCGCAGCGCGCCGCGGTCGGGTAAGTTGATGAGCGCGCTCTGCCCCGCCGGCAACGCACTGAGACGCCGCGTCAGATCCTCGATGCGTCCATCGGCCCACTCGAGCCGCACCGCGATGCGCACGTCCGTGAGGTTCGCTCCCGCCGCGTTCACCACCTGAAGGCGCGGCTTTCCCTCGACGGCCACGACTCGGGTTTGCAGGTAGCGATCGGGATTGCGCGGCAGATCGAGGGCTAGATACCGAGACCGCGCCGCGAGCCCTTCTGCGCCATCGGACTTGCCGGCGGCTTCGTAGTACGCGAGCGCGCGCTCCAGATCACCGTTCCCCTCCGCAATGCGACCCAGGGCCTCGTAAGCCGGTGCCGTGGGCAGCAACGCCACACTGCGTTCGAGATCGACTTTCGCCGCATTCCTTTCGCCTGACTGCAGACGCGCCAGACCGCGACCGAGCGGATAGGCGAAGTAGGAATCGTCG
This sequence comes from Pseudomonadales bacterium, assembly GCA_041620035.1. Lineage (GTDB taxonomy): Bacteria > Pseudomonadota > Gammaproteobacteria > Pseudomonadales > Azotimanducaceae > SZUA-521. The sequence goes on along the minus strand of JBFKCZ010000418.1, from coordinate 1,217 downwards.
CGCGCCATGGCACGATCGTAGTTCGTGATGGCATCGGCGTACTTCTTCTGTTGCAACCGCACGTCGCCTCGAAAACCGTGAAAGCGCGCCTCGTTCGGCTCCATGTCGAGTGCCGCCTGGGCCTTGCGCTCGGCGCTAGCCAGGTCGCCATCGGCCAGCGCCTTGCGGCCTGCGTCCATCGCATCGTAGGCGGGTTTCGCGGCACGCAGCTGCGCGGTTGCCGATCGGAAGCGGCTTTCGCCGAGATCCCCGCCCGCGCCGATTTCGGCCACCAGCGCGCGGTTGTTGGCCACACGCTCTTCGGAAGGTGGATGACTGCTGAACAGCCCGGAGAGCCAGTCGCTGCGGCGGGATTTGGACAGACGCACGAATGTTTCCTGCAGCGTCACCGCCGCGGCCGGATCATAGCCGGCGAGTTTCATCCATCGCGTGCCATAGAAGTCGGCTTCGCGCTCCGCGTCCCGGCCGTACTTGGTCGTGATCAGCGCCGCCCCGACTTGTCCAGCGCCGAGGGCGAGACCGGCGTAGTCACTGCCGGAAGCGCCGATCGCGGCCGCGAGCATCGCACCCTGGAGCAACAGGCCGCGCTCCATCGCCTGTGCGCCGTGGCGCGCCGCCGCGTGAACCACTTCGTGGCCCAGCACCGCGGCGAGTTCCGCTTCGTTGCCGAGTTCGAGCAGGAGACCGCGGTTGATGGCGATCTTTCCGCCCGGCAGAGCCCACGCATTGGGCACGGAGTTGTTGAGCACGACGAATTCGTAGGGCAGTTTCACCGAGCTCTTCGCCGCAATGCGACGCCCGACACCATCGACATAGCGCGTCAGATCAGGATCGGTGCGGTAGGCGCCCCCCTGCATCTGCTGCGACGGCGAATAGTGTTGCTCACCCAGCGCAATCTCCTGGGACGGCGTGACCCAGCCGAGTTCGCGCTCGCCTGTGACCGGATTGACCATGCAGCCACCAGCCAGCAGCAGCGTCGCAGCCACGACTCCTTGCTTACGCCATGTTCTTCTTACAGGGGCGCTACAACCCATCACACATCGTCCACTGTCGGGGACTACCTTGCATGGTGCCCGCAACACCCAAGGCGTATCAACCGATGCCCACCACACCCGATGCGCGCCAGCGTATCGTCGACGAGATCGCGCACCTCGAGAGTGAACTCGATGCGCGCCTCAACGGGAACCCGGCAAAGCCCGCCACGCGACCGACGCCAT
>JBFKCZ010000417.1:0-3358 GCA_041620035.1 Pseudomonadales bacterium | reverse complement strand
GCGCAGAAGCCGCACAGGGCCGGGTGGTGGTGACCGCGCTGCCGGGTACCCTTGCGACCCCCGACCGGCCGCTCGCCTACGTCGAAATCCCGGACATCGAACAACACCGCGATAAACTGGCCGCGATCGCGGCCACGTTCGCCGTCGGCGACCGGCGGACATTCGACGACGATCCCCGGTTCGGACTCGTCGTTCTCAGCGAGATCGCCGGGCGCGCGCTCTCGCCCGGGGTCAACGATCCCGGCAGCGCAATCGACATCATCGGTGCTCTACTGCGGTTGTTCGTGTTGTCGAACGAACTCGACAACGGCACCGACACCACCGATCCGAAATACGATCGCGTCGCCATACCCGGAATCACCATGCGCGACATGTTCGACGATGCATTCACCGCCATCGCGAGAGACGGCGCTGGTTCGATAGAAGTGTCGGTCCGCCTGCAGAAGGCGCTACGCACGCTCGCCGCCTGCGGCGACGATGCCATGCGCGATGCTGCCATCCATCATCGACGCCTTGCGCTGACGCGTGCCGAGCAGGCACTCGAGCTGACCGAGGATCTCGCGGCTGTACGCAGCGCGGCTGGCATCGCCTCGGCAACGGACTGAGTCAGCGCGCGCGGAGATTGGCGATCAAGCGACGATAGAAACGCACGGTATCGGCATAGGCCGCGACCGCGATGCGTTCGTTTGTACCGTGAATCCGCGCCAGCAGCTAGCGATAGCCGTCGTTCGCGAGATCGACGAAGTGACTCGAATCCGTGCCCGCCGGCATCAGAAACGGCGACACCACCAGCGGCGCCGCGGCCACTTCCCGTATGGAACGCGCAGTGATCGATATTCTCTCAGTATTCTCGATACCCGGCGGGCGATTGTTCTGGGACAAGATAGGTTGGGCAAACGTACACGCCGCTTAGCGCGGCGTTAGGCGTCGGAGTAAACTGCCTCGCCCTTGTATGTTCCAAGAAGGAGTCGTAAATGAATACTGAACTCTTCTACTTGGCGCTAGTCACGGCGCTAACTGGCATCTTGTGGGTTCCGTACATCCTCGATCGCATTGCCGTTCGTGGCTTGCTGGATGCCGTTGGCTACCCGGAGACGCCGAAGCCTCAGTCGGCATGGGCACAGCGGCTGATGAAGGCTCATGCAAACGCGGTCGAGAATCTCGTCGTCTTCGCGACTCTCGTCCTCCTGGCACACGTTCTGGGAATCTCGGGAACAGGTCTCGCAACCGCGGCCATGGTGTATTTCTGGGCTCGGGTTGTGCATGCGGTTGCATACACGCTTGGGGTGCCATGGGTGCGCACGCTCTCGTTCGCGGTGGGCTTCTTTGCGCAGGCCTTCATAGCTTGGCTGCTGCTCGCCGGCTAGCGCTCGGCAAGTCATCCGAAAGTAGCGTGATGGCGCGGCCATGAATACGCGGCCGCCCCTTCGGCGAAGCGCTCGCACCGGCACGTTCACCACGACCGGTACCAAACGCCGTGCTATCGCATGCCATAGACGGGGCGGCGCAAGTGGCTGCAACCGTTGCACGTCGTTCCCTAGAAGGCGTAGCGTTCGCTAGCCGGGCCCAGGCAGGCGCATCGCCAGATGAATTCAGATCATTCATCCGTCAACGCCCTTGGAGGTAACCATGCGTCGCTTCCTCGAATTTGTAGTCGCGTTTGTTTCAGCAGCCGTTGCAGTGTCGACTTCTTCTTTCGCACAGGATCGCAAGGAAGCTGATCCGCAAATGAAAGTCCTGCTCGAGAACGAATGCGTTCGCGTTCAGTATCACGATGTGGCCGTTGGGGAGTCGATTCCGATGCACTCTCATCCAAGCTACGTTGTGTACACGCTCAAACCATTCAAGGCGCGCATTACTCTTCCAGACGGGACGCAACGGATCAGCGAACGAGAAGCTGGGGTCGCGTACTGGAACGAACCCATTACTCACTCAGTTGAGAACATTGGTGACGGGGACATCTACAACCTGATCGTCGAACTGAAGCCGGACTCATCCTGCAAACAAGACAAATGAAGCGTCGAACCAGTGACGCCTAACAATTCGCTACAGCGGCCCCACCGGGGCAACTAAAAGGCCCCTACGCCATGGACGAACGTCTTCCCAGTGACCTTGGGTTTACTTACCGCCAGCGCAAGGCAGGTGTCGTCGAGCTGCTTCACCATGGTCGGCTCGCTTCCACGCTGCGCGGCACTACCGCGCAAAACTTCCTCGCTAAAGCCGAGTCCTTGGATCCATCGGCCGCCCAGCATCTCATGGCCCGGATCACCGGAAAGTACAAGCGAGGCAATGAGCGTCGGGCGAGCCTCCACGCTCGCAACCGCAAGTAATTCTCCGCGTCCCGGTCGGTTGCGCGCTGGCGCGTGTTGGCGCGCCTGTTTCCATGCGGCGCCTACTATCTTGTCGAACCAGGTGTTATAGAGAACGCTGCAAAGGTCGATGCTATTGCTTTCCATGCGTGTCCATGAGTGGTTGACCACGTATGGGATCGCCAGCCCGAGGAATGAAGCGTCTTGCGCAGGTACCTAACACCACTTCTGATCGTCGCGGCGCTGTACGTCGGCTGGGATCAATTCAATGGCACGCGGAATGCTCATGTTGATTCGAGCGCAGGCAATGAGATTCTGGCGGCTGCGTTCAGGGATCAGAGGAGTGGGCTCCAGGTATCCGGAACCGGTGTCGTAGACAGGGTGCTGTCCGACGACGAGGACGGTAGTCGCCATCAGCGCTTTATTCTTCGGCTCGACTCCGGTAAGACCCTGCTCGTTGCGCACAATATCGATCTTGCCCCGCGAGTTGCGGCGCTGCAGGCAGGCGATACGGTGGCGTTCAATGGTGTGTACGAATGGAATGCCAAAGGTGGTGTGATTCATTGGACGCATCGCGATCCTAGCGGTCGGCACGAAGCAGGGTGGCTCAAACACAACGGTGAAACCTATCAATAGGTGGGTGCGGGTGTCTCCGCTCACCGCTTGGGGATCTTCCCAAGCGCGCCTGCCAGGGTTTAGCCTCTAGAGCGAACTTGACTACGGGGCGCCCCGCCATGCCCGACAAAGTCAATTCGATGGTGGAGGCACTGAGTTCCGTACGCGCGCCCATCGTTCTCGGCGTAGTGCCTGTCACACTGTTTGGCGGTTTCGTGGCCTTCATCATCGTTTCGCGGCATCAGCACGCACCCATCGATCCGTACATCGATCTCCTCGTTGGCGGACTGTGCGTCCTCATTGCGGCGTCTGCGCCGTTCTTGCTCCGAACCAACACTGTGAATCGCATCATCTTGGCGATCGCACAGGTGTTATTGACCTCAGTCGGCCTGTACTACGTCCGCGACGCCCTGCTGGGTACAGAGTTGGTGCTG
>JBFKCZ010000416.1:0-3367 GCA_041620035.1 Pseudomonadales bacterium | reverse complement strand
TTTTGTAGTTCGCGTACCTGCGCTCATCGAGAGTTCCGGCTTCGAGGGCTTCGCGAATCGCGCAGTCCGGTTCCGATTCGTGGGCGCAGTCGCTGAACCGACAGGCGCGCGCAATCGCTTCGATGTCGTCGAACATCAGGCTCACGCCGGTTTCGAGATCGCCGATCTTGAGTTCGCGCATGCCTGGTACGTCGAGCAGCAGGCCGCCGCCCGGCAAACGGTGCAGGCTGCGATGGGAGGTGGTGTGCCGCCCGCTCGAATCGCTCTCGCGAATGGCGCCCGTGTCCTGGAGTTGCGCTCCGCTCAAGGTGTTGACGAGCGTCGACTTGCCGACCCCTGACGACCCGACCAACGCCACCGTCTGACCGCGCGTGCACCAGGCCCGCACGCCCGACAACTGTCCGGGATCGCGCGCATCGACCACTTCGACGGGCAAGCCGCTGCGCAGCGCCTTCGACGCCTCCGAGTAGTGGTCGGCATCGCTCGCCAGATCGGACTTCGTGATCACGATGACCGGCTGCACGTGCATCTCGAGCGCCACCGCCAGGTAGCGCTCGAGACGTGACTCGTTGAATTCCTCATTCGCCGAAGTGACGATGAACAGCACATCGACGTTGGCCGCGATGAGCTGCACGTCCGACCGGTCGCCTGCGACCATTCGCTTGATGACGCTTTCGCGTTCGAGAATGCGCGTGAGCGAGACGTGCTCGGCATCCATCAGCACCCAGTCGCCCACGGTAGGACGCGATTCGGGCGGCAGCTGAAAGAACCGACCACCGATCGTCAGTTCCCATGTCTGCCGGCCATCGTCGACGACCAGTCCGTTTCGTTGCAGCGACACGACCCGCCCGGGGGTCGTCATTTCGATCTCTTCCAGTCCGATCTGCTGGCTGAAGAACGGGCGCCAGCCCAGATCCGTCAGATACTCAGAAAACATGCACACACCTCATCCAATGGTCTTCGAACACTGGACCGTGAGACGCGGCGTGACTGGAGATGGGGATGGACGATCCGACGACGGGTCGGAGAAATGCGCTGCTTCAGTCAGGTCGAGACGCGCGGTCCGCCAGGGGATATCTGTTTACGGCAAGCATCCGAACGCCTCCTTATGCTTCAGCTGTTTCGATGTCGAGGCCGCGAGCTTGCGCTTTTTGGAGGTTCCGATCAAGCCTGACCGGCGCGACTGCGCATGAGATCGAACATCGAATCGAGATCGACGTTGCCGCCGGAAAGGATCACACCGATACGCTCCCCACGCCGCATCGATGGATTCTCGATCAGCGCTGCGACCGGCACGGCCGCCGACGGTTCCACGATCACGCGCAGGTACTGCCACACGAGGCGCATTGCATCGACGATGCCTGCCTCCGTGGCGAGCGCGACCGCGACACCGAGACCGTGAAGCACCGCGAAGTTTCGTTGACCGACCGATGTGCGCAGTCCGTCGGCTACGGTGCGGGGGTCGGTCTGCGGCATGACGTGACCCGCCTGCAGCGAACGATACGCATCGTCCGCCGCTTCCGGTTCGGCAGCGACGACCTGCGGCCTTGGCGAGGACGCAGCACAGACGACCGCCGTACCCGAGGCGAGTCCGCCACCGCCGATCGGCACCCAGATCTGATCGAGATCCGGCACGTCCTCGATGAACTCGAGCGCGGCCGTGCCCTGTCCCGCGATGATGCGTGCGTCGTCGTAAGGGTGAACGACGTGCGCACCGGTTCTGGCGACGACGGTCGCCAGGGTCGACTCACGTGCCGCGAGGGTCGGCTCGCACTCGATGATCTGCCCACCGTTGCCGACGATCGCGGCTCGCTTACTTCGCGTCGCATTGCCCGGTACCACGATGTATGCGGGAATGCCGCGCACCTTCGCTGCGATCGCCAATGCGTTGCCGTGGTTGCCCGATGAATGTGTCGCGACACCGAGTCTGGCGTCGGCATCGTCGAGGCCGAGCACCGCATTCAACGCGCCACGCATCTTGAACGCGCCACCGCGCTGCAGATTCTCGCATTTGAAGAAGAGCGTGGCACCGACATGCTCGTCGAGCCGAGGGTCCGTGAGTACGGGTGTGCGAAGAACATGGGCTCGGATGCGCCGCGCTGCCGCGCGGACATCGCCAGGCACTACCGGAAGCTCAGATGACGCCGTCACGCGTCAGCGCAGCGCGCTCGGCTTCGTCGAGGCCCAGAAGCGCACCCCACACCTCGGCGTTGTGTTCGCCGAGACCGGGCCCGGGCCAGCGAATGCCGCCCGGTGTGGCCGAGAGCTTCGGGAAGACGTTCTGCATCTTGAGATTGTCGAACTGCGGGTGTGGCACGGAGACGATCGCATCGCGCGCGACGAACTGCGGATCGTCGAGCATGTCCGGGGCCCGATAGACACGGCCCGCCGGCACGCCATGTTCGCTCATGAGTTCGAGCAAGGCGTCGTCTGTGAGTTGCTCACTCCACGCGGAGATCAGGGCATCGAGTTCCGCCTGGTTCTCGCCGCGCGCGACGTGGTCGACAAAGCGCGGGTCGCGCGCGAGTTCCGGCTGACCCATGGCTTCGGTGAGACGCGCGAACACCGAATCCTGATTCGCGCCGATGACGATCATCTCGCCACCCCGGGTCGGATACACGTTGGACGGCGCGGTCTTCGGAAGAATCGCGCCGCTCCGCTCGCGGATGAATCCGCCGACGGTGAACTCCGGAATCGTCGATTCCATCATCGTCAGCACCGCTTCGTAGATGGCCGAGTCCACCACCTGCCCCCGACCCGTCTGCGTGCGCGCATGCAACGCGGCCAATGCGCCGAGGCAACCCATCGTTGCCGCGAGCGAATCACCGATGGAGATGCCGACCCGAACAGGCGGCCGGTCGGGATCGCCCGCGATGTAACGCAAGCCACCCATGGCCTCCCCGACCGATGCATAGCCCGCGCGCGTCGCATAGGGACCGGTCTGACCGAATCCCGACACGCGCACCATGATCAGGCGCGGATTGATTGCCGCGAGGTCGTCGAACCCAAGACCCCACTTTTCCAGCGTGCCGGGACGAAAATTCTCGATGAGGAAGTCGGCCTGCGCGATCAGTTGCTTCAGCAGGTCCTGCCCGCGCCGCTGGCGCAAATCCAACGTGACCGACTTCTTGTTCCGTGCGATGACCGACCACCACACCGGCACACCGCGACCCCACGAGCGCATCACGTCGCCGACGCCGGGCGGTTCCACCTTGATGACCTCAGCGCCGAGATCACCCATGAGCTGGCCGCAGAACGGGCCGGCGATCAGCTGACCCAATTCGATCGCACGCAGCCCGGCCAGCGGACCGGTGTTGCCCGCTGTCTCCGTCATCCCGCGCGGGACTCGACGCGGAAGAACCACACG
>JBFKCZ010000415.1:0-3376 GCA_041620035.1 Pseudomonadales bacterium | reverse complement strand
GCCTTCCATACGCGAATAGGTGACGATGTAGTCCTCGAGTGCGACGCGACGCTCGACACGGGCTGCGCCGACCGCTTCGATCAGTCTGCCCGCCGCGCGTTCGCAGATCTGCAGGACCTCCGGGTCGACCACCGCGAATCCGAGGTCATGCGACCACGCGACGCGCAGGCCATTCAGCGCGGGGCGCCGCAGGGACTCGAGATAACTGCACGGCGGAGGCGGCAGACAGGTTCTGTCGCGAGGGTCGGGGCCGGCCATGACGTCCAGGAGCAGCGCAGTGTCGGCTACGGTGGTGGTCAGACTGCCGACCGATGCGTTCTGCGCGATGTGGGTCATGCCAAATGTGGGAATGCGACCATAGGTCGGTCGCAGACCGACGAGGCCGGTAAATGCTGCCGGCGTGCGAATCGAACCGCCGCCATCGTCGCCCGTGCAGAACGGGACGAGCGCCGCCGACACGGCAGCGCTGGAGCCGCCGCTCGACCCACCCGGGGTACGGGACAATTGCCATGGATTGCGCGTGACCCCGAGCGCCGGACTTGCCGTGTACGCCCACGCACCGAATTCCGGTGCACAGGTCTTGCCGATCGGAATCGCCCCCGCACTTCGCAGCCGTGCCACGTGAATGTCGTCTCTGCGGGCCGGTGGGCTGTCAACGAACCAGCGGGATCCGCGTGTCGTTGGCATCCCCTCGCAGTCCTGGAGGTCTTTCACCCCGAATGGCACGCCTGCCAGCGGCCCGAGTGAATCCCCTCGTGCGCGGGCAAGGTCCACGGCCCGTGCCGCGTCCAGTGCCCGTTCCGTTTCGATGTGGACGAAAGCGTTCAGCTCACCATTGCGGCGTTCGATTTCGGCAAGGGCGCGTTTCACCAGGTCTTCGGATGACAGCTCGCCCGCACGAATCAGCCGGGCCGCATCGATCACGGTGGGCATGACCATATTGCAAATGCCTGAGAGCGGACCGGGATCGATTGTGTATCACAATCAACCGCCGCAGCGCACCCAGCCCCGGTTTTCGTGCGTGTCTGGCATCTGCAGTATCCTACCGGGCCGCCCCTTTCATGGCTCGGTATGGCTCCCCAACAACCGCTCGTCGAAGTGATGTGAGATGCAGTCACTGAAGATCACGCCCGTCGCGCGCGTGAGCGGCAGCATTCACCTGCCGGGCTCGAAGAGCATCTCCAATCGCGCTCTCCTGCTCGCGGCGCAGGCGCAGGGCACGACCCGCATCACGAATCTGCTCGACAGCGACGACACGCGCTACATGCTGGGCGCATTGCGCGCGCTCGGCATCGAGATCGAGAACGACGACGCCGACGTCGTCGTGACCGGTCGCGCAGGCGTACTGTGCGATCGCGACCTGGACATCGAGCTTTCTCTCGGCATGGCGGGCACGGCCTATCGCCCACTGACGGCGGCGCTGTGTCTCGGGCGCGGCCGCTTCCGGCTGATGGGCGTCGCGCGCATGTACGAGCGTCCGATTGGCGATCTCGTCACCCCCCTGCTCGCGCTCGGTGCGAAAATCCGCTACCTCGGCAAGCCGGGATTTCCGCCGCTGGAAGTCACCGGCACCGGTCTCGAGGGCGGCGCGGTCACGATGTCTGGTGCGGTATCGAGCCAGTTTCTGACGTCCCTCCTGATGGCGGCACCGATGGCGCGCGCGCCGGTCACGGTTGCCATCGAAGGCGAACAGGTGTCGAAACCGTATCTCGACATCACCTTGAACCTGATGCGGCGCTTCGGTGTGAACGCCACCCACGAGGACTATCGCCGCTTCACCGTGCCACTCGGCACGTATCGTTCCCCCGGCACTTTGCTGGTGGAGGGTGATGCGTCCGCCGCCACCTATTTCCTGGCAGCCGGCGCGATCGCCGGACAGATTCGTGTGGATGGCATCGGCGCGAACAGCATTCAGGGTGACGTGGCGTTCATCGACGTGCTGCGCGCCATGGGTGCGGCCGTGGACGTCGGCGCCGATCATGTCAGCGTGACCGCGAACGGACTCAACGCCGTGGATCTCGATCTCAACGCAATTCCCGATGCAGCCATGACCGTGGCGATCCTCGCCCTGTTTGCCAGAGGCACGAGCCGCATCCGCAACGTTGGCAACTGGCGCGTGAAGGAAACCGATCGGATGGCGGCCCTCGCGACCGAATTGCGCAAGGTGGGTGCGACGGTCGCTGTGGAAGGCGACTCGATCTCGATCACGCCCCCCGCCAGACTCGTTGGCGCTGAAATCGAGACTTACGACGATCACCGCATGGCGATGTGTTTCTCGCTGGTCGCGCTGGGCGGTGTCGACATCACGATTCGCGATCCGAACTGCGTTCGCAAGACGTTCCCCGACTACTTCTCGGTGTTCGAAGGCGTCTGCGAGCGTGACTGACACACCACGCCTCGATGCGGCTCGCGCCGAACTGATCGCCAAAACGTCACGCTGCCGCGAGATCGCATCGGCCCGCGCCGAAGTGCTGAACTCCGGCCTCGCCGCCAATCTCGAGATGCCCCACCCGATCTTCATCGACCGCGGCGACGGCTGCCGCGTGGTGGACGCCGATGGCAACAGCTACATCGATACCTCGGTGGGATTCGGATTGCACATGCTCGGTCACCGCCATCCGCTCATCCGCGATGCGATCATCGAGCGCACCGACAAGGGCTGGATGTTCGGCATCCATACGACTGCGCAGATGGCGCTCGCGGAACTCCTGAAGGAGGCGAGCCCGTGTGGTGAACGGGTGGTGTTCTGCAACACCGGCACGGAAGCGACCTTCTACGCGATGCGGGCAGCGCGCGGATTCACAGGTCGGGAACACATCGCTTTGTTCGACGGCGCATACCATGGCGCCCACGACTACGGCATGGTGGTCGCGCAACCCGGCACGCCGCCCGAGTCCCTCGGCACCTTGCCCATGGGTCGCGGCGTGCCCGGTGTCATCCGGGAACTGATGGTGATGCTGCCGTACCGGCATCGCGCGGCGTTCGACATCATTCGCGCCCGAAGAGCCGACCTCGCCGGTGTCATCGTGGAAGGTGTGCAGAGTTCTAACCCGCAGCCTGCGGCTGGTGAATTCCTGCGCGAACTGGCGACGGTGTGCCGCGAGTGCGACGTGCTGCTGATCATCGATGAAGTGATCACCGGCTTTCGCGTGAGCTACACGGGCGCACAGGGTTTGTTCGACGTCACGCCCGATCTCGCCACCTATGGCAAGACCCTGGGCGGCGGCATGCCGGTGGGCGCGATCGCGGGTCGGGCCGACGTCATGAACGTGTTCACCGGTCTCGGCGCGGAACGGGGCATCTTCTCGGGCGGCACGTTCTCGGGTAACCCGCTCACGATGGCCGCCGGCACTGCCATGGTCGGTCATCTGAAGTC
>JBFKCZ010000414.1:0-3382 GCA_041620035.1 Pseudomonadales bacterium | reverse complement strand
GCGCCTCATCGATCGCCTTCGCGTCTACGTCCAGCCCGAGCACCTGCTTTCCTTCCCGTGCAAGTAGCAGCGCGGCGATGCCCTGACTACAGCCAATGTCGAGCACCCGCGTGCCGCGCACCTGCCGACAGATCCAGTGAACCCTGGCATGCGTCTGGCGCTGGAAGGATTCGCCCATCCGGCCAAAATAGGCGTCCGCCACCCGATCGTGACGGTCGGGAGCGTCGACGGCCTTCAATTCCGATGCTCGCGCTGCAGCGTCGCGGTCCGGCCGGTGCAATGGTGTCTTGAGAATCTCGCTCACAGTGGGCGCTCCATCAGGCAGGCTGCATCAGGCCGACCGCATCGATCATCGTGTGTCGTGACAGCACCTTTGCCGGAAGACCGGCGAATGCGTCGTGTTTGACCAGGGTGACGACCACATCTGCCTCCTGGAGCGCGTCGTCGAGCGATACGAGCGCGGCCTCGGCCAGATCCGGTGGCGGCGTCGTAACGAATGGATCCACGAGCCGAAGCTGAACGTCGGGCATTGCCATGAGCTGTCTCGCAATCGACGCGGCCGGACTCTCGCGCATGTCGTCGACATTCGGTTTGAACGTAAGACCCAGGAGCGCAACGCATACATCGCTCGTGTTCATCCCTGGACGTTCCGCCGTGACCTTGTTACGGGCCTCCATGACGCGCCGAATGACCTCCTTCGGCTTGTTGTCGTTCACCTCGCGTGCGCAGCGGATCAGCTTCGCTTCGTCCGGCGCACTGTCCACGATGAACCATGGATCCACGGCGATGCAGTGACCACCAACACCGCAGCCCGGTTGCAGGATGTTCACGCGCGGGTGCCGATTCGCGAGTCTGATCAACTCCCACACGTCGATGCCGAGTTTTTCGGCAATGACGGAGAGTTCGTTGGCAAACGCGATATTGACGTCGCGAAACGCATTCTCGGTCAGCTTCGCCATCTCGGCCGTGCGCGCACTGGTGATGAGCAGATCGCCTTCCACGAAGATTCGATACAACGCGGCCGCACGCTGCGAGCAGGCCTGCGTGACGCCCCCGATGATCCGGTCGTTGGCCACCAGTTCGCGTACCACCTGACCAGGCAGAACGCGCTCAGGGCAATAGGCGACGTTCACGTCGCAGTGTTCGCAACCCTCGCTCGGGAACACCAGATCGGGACGTGCCGCAGCGAGCCACTCCACCATCTTCTCGGTGGTGCCAACGGGCGAGGTCGATTCGAGGATGACGAGATTGCCGCGCTCGAGCAGTGGCGCGATGGATTCGCTCGCGGCTTGCACGAAGCTCAGGTCTGGCTGGTGGTTGTCACCCTTGAACGGCGTGGGCACTGCGATGACGTATGCATCCGCCGGCTCGGGCTTCGTAACGGCGCGCAGGTAACCCTTTGTCACGACGCTCTGAACCAGGATGTCGAGTTCGGGCTCGACGATGTGAATCCGACCCGCGTTGATGGTGTCGACGGCGCACGGATTCACGTCGACCCCGATCACCTTCTTGCGGCGCGCGGCGAACATCGCGGCCGTCGGCAGGCCGATGTAGCCGAGCCCGACGATCGATATCTTCTCGAACCCATAGCTTTTCATGTTCGTTGTTCTCTATAGGGGTGTGTGCAACAGAGCATCCACGATGCGCTCGCATGCGCGACCGTCACCGTAGGGGTTGTGGGCGAAGCTCATGGCCTGGTACTCACACTGATCCGTGAGCAGTGTGGTGACGCCGCCGACGATCGACTCGACGTCGGTACCGACGAGCCGGACCGTGCCGGCGGCCACGGCCTCCGGCCGCTCCGTGGTGTCGCGCATCACGAGCACCGGTTTGCCAAGCGACGGCGCTTCTTCCTGGATGCCGCCCGAATCGGTCAGGATCACGTGCGAGCGCATCATCAGATAGACGAAAGGCAAGTAGTCGAGCGGCTCGATGAGAGAGACGTTGCCTATGCCGCAAAGCAGCCGGTTCACCGGCTCCCGGACGTTCGGGTTGAGATGGACGGGATAGACGAAGTCCACGTCGGGGAACGACTTCGCGAGCGTGGCGATGGCCCGGCACACGCGCTCGAAGCCCTCGCCGAAGTTCTCACGCCGATGACCCGTGATGAGCACCATCCGCGCCGCCGGTCGCAGAAACGGCACACAGCGGGCGAGTTCGGCCGCGAGTTCCGGCGAGCCTTCGAGCTTCGCCTTCACCGACAACAGCGCATCGATCACGGTATTGCCGGTTACCACGATTTTGTCGCCCGCGACGTTCTCCTTCAGGAGGTTGCAACGCGAAGTCTCCGTGGGCGCAAAGTGCAGTCGCGCCAGAACCGACGTCAGTTGCCGATTCGCTTCTTCCGGCCAGGGTGAGGACAAATCGCCGGTGCGCAACCCCGCTTCCACGTGGCCCACAGGAATGCGCTGATAGAAAGCCGCGAGCGACGCAGCAAACGTGGTCGCAGTGTCGCCGTGCACCAGTACGAGATCGGGTTTCCATGCGCGATACACTTCCGCAATGCGTTCCAGGATGCCGGCGGTAATCGAATACAGATCCTGACCGGGGCGCATGAGATCGAGATCCCAGTCGGGCTCGATGCCGAACAGCGCCAGCACCTGATCGAGCATCTGGCGATGCTGCGCGGTGACACACACGCGACTGTCGATGGCTCCGTGCGCGGCGAGCGATTTGACCAGTGGCGCCATCTTGATGGCCTCCGGCCGGGTGCCGAATACGGTCAGTACCTTCACGGTCACCAGCCTCCGAACACCACGCGGGCGCTCACCGCGATCTGGTAGAGGATCTGCGTCAGATCCTTGGCGATCTGCCGCGACTTCACGTCGATCCTGGGCAGTACGAGAATTTCGTCGCCGGGTCGCACCGACATGCGCGAAGACCGGCGCAGCTTGTGCGGTTCCTTGATCTCGTCGAAGCTCCCGTCGCGATGGGCGACGATGACGCGCGCCGAATCGGCGTTCTGCGTGTAGCCGCCGGCGCGTTCCACATAGTCCGCAAAGGTGAGCGCGGCATCGAACGTGATCGCGTTCGGAAACAGCACTTCACCGCTGATCAGTACGAGCCCGTCGCGCGTTGGAACGCGTACGATGTCGCCGTTCTCGAGCAGCAGATCCCTGCGATCCCCGGCTTCCGCGAGCACGACCTGGCCCGTGGGCTCCACTTCGGAGGCCCGCTTGACCCATTGCAGAATGAGTTCCGCCTCCTCGCGGCGCAGTCGGGCTTCATCGCTGGTACCCGATCGCGCGGTGAGCGCAGCGGCTTCGAGGCTCTGCAGCGACGTCTTGAGCATCGTCTTCTGCCGCTCCTTCACACTGCGGCGGAAGAGCTGCAGGCTGGTGGCGTCGGAGCGCTCCGAGAAGGCGATGTTGTCGAGCAGCTC
>JBFKCZ010000413.1:0-3392 GCA_041620035.1 Pseudomonadales bacterium | reverse complement strand
TGGTACCCCGGTGACGCCGAGGGCCGCGGCGGCATCTACAACTTCGTCACCAAACGCGGTGCGTGCATCGGCAAGCGATCGAAGATCTCCTGGACCCAGGTCGAAACGGGATCTGCGATCACCTGGAAATATCCGAGCGTGGTGTTGCGAGGTGACGACAGCATCGGTGAGTTCTACTCCGTCGCGCTGACCAACAACCATCAGCAGGCCGACACCGGTACGAAGATGATTCATCTCGGCCGCAACACGCGCAGCACGATCGTATCGAAAGGCATCAGCGCCGGGCGCAGCCAGAACAGCTATCGCGGCCTCGTGCGCATTTCGCCTTCGGCTCAGGGCGCCCGCAACCACACACAATGCGACTCGCTGCTGATTGGCGAGCACTGTGGCGCGCATACGTTTCCCTACATCGAATCGAGCCAGCCCTCGGCCGTCGTCGAGCACGAGGCGACCACCTCCAAGGTGAGCGACGATCAATTGTTCCTGTGCCGGCAGCGCGGCATCGATCCGGAAAAGGCCGTGAGCATGATCGTGAACGGATTCTGCAAGGAGGTGTTCCGCGAACTGCCGATGGAGTTCGCGGTGGAGGCTGGCAAGCTCCTCGAAGTGAGCCTCGAAGGCGCCGTGGGTTAATGGGACAACCGATGAGTCTGCTGGAAATCGAAGATCTGCACGCAACCGTGGCCGGCACGCCGATTCTCAACGGGCTCACGTTGCGCATCGATGCGGGTGAAGTTCACGCGCTGATGGGCCCGAATGGCTCCGGCAAGAGCACGCTTGCCAATGTGCTGGCGGGCCGCGACGGTTACGAAGTCACGGCCGGCAGCGCGCGCCTGGATGGCAAGGACCTGCTCGGCGAGGAGCCCGAGGTGCGGGCGCACCTCGGACTCTTTCTGGCATTCCAGTATCCGATCGAGATTCCCGGGGTTTCCAACATGGAGTTCCTGAAATCCGCCCTGGATGCACACCAGAAGGCCACCGGTGGACCACCGGTCTCGACGGTCGAATTCATGAAACGCGTGCGGGCGGTGGCCGCCGAGCTGGACCTGACCACCGACTTCCTGAAGCGCGGCGTCAACGAGGGGTTTTCGGGCGGGGAGAAGAAGCGCAACGAGATCCTCCAGCTCTTGATGCTCGAACCACGTATGGCGGTGCTCGACGAAACGGACTCCGGGCTCGACATCGATGCCCTGAAAGTCGTTGCGCGCGGGGTGAACTCCTTTCGCAATGCGCAGCGAGCAGTGCTGCTCGTGACGCACTATCAGCGCCTGCTCGACTACATCGTGCCGGATCGTGTCCACGTGCTCTCGGGTGGCCGCATCGTGCGATCCGGCGACGCAGGTCTCGCCCGCCAACTCGAAGCCCGCGGCTACGGGTGGCTGACCGATGCGGCGTGACCCGACGAAAACGCGGAGCGGAGAAAGGTCGTGACTGCGCCGAACGACTTCCTCGAACGCCTGCTCACCAGAGCCGGTGCGCGCAGCGATACGCACACCCTGCGTGCCGCCAGCATCGCCCGGTTGCGGGCCACCGGTCTGCCCTACCGCGAGAAACTGGAGGCCTTCAAGTACACGCCGATCACGGCCTTCTATGGGGATGATCTGCTCGACGGCGAAGCCTCCGCACCCGGCATTCACTTCGCGGGTGCAGACGTCCCTGCGGGCGTCACCATCGCCCGATCCGCAAGGGCCATGGTCGCAACCGCCTCGAACCATCCACTCGCGCATGTCAACGGCAGCCTCTTAGAAGAGATCGTGGACATCGTCGTCGCAGACGGCTGCGAGGTGCCGGCACCCTTGCACATCGCGCACGCCCCCGCCGGCAGGTGCACGCGCATCGAGGTTCGCCTCGGCCGTGGCAGCCGATTGAACATCGTCGAACACCACACGGACATCGAATGCTCCAGTAACCGTGTGCTGCGCATCGAACTCGCGGAAGCCTCGAACCTCAGCCATCAGCGGCTCGATGTGGCGTCGGGCGAAGGCGCCGCATGGGCGTTGCTGCATGCCACGGTCGGCTCCGCGGCTAGCTACGAACTCGACCACTATGTCTGCGGCGCCAAGCCGCGCCGCAACGAGGTGGTCGTCGATCTCCGCGGTCGCGGCGCTGGTTTCGACCTGGCGAGCGCAGTGATCGCTGGCGGTCGCTACGCGGCGGATCAACAGATCACCGTGAATCATTTCGGCGTCGACACGCGCAGTCGCCAGCTCGTGCACGGCATCGCCGCGGGGAAAGGTCAGCTGACTTTCAACGGCCGCATCGAGATCCATCCCGAGGGTGACGGGGCCAATGCAACCCTGACCAGCCGTAATCTGCTTCTCGCGCCCACCGCACGCATCAACGCCAAGCCGGAGCTGGAGATTCACACGCGCAACGTGGCATGCAGCCACGGCGCGACCGTCGGCCAGCTCGACGATGCACAGCTGTTCTATCTGCGCAGCCGCGGCATTACCGAAGCAGATGCGCGTCAGATGCTGACGCGGGCCTTCCTCCTGCGTGCGATCACTCCCGCGGCGGCGGCACTCGGCGTCGACGCGATTCTCACGGCCGCGATCGCACCATGAGCAAAGCCAACCACATAGCCGCGCTGCGTGCCGACTTCCCCATCCTCGACCAGTCTGTCGGCGGCAAACCGCTCGTCTATCTCGACAACGCAGCGACCACGCAGAAACCGCGCTCGGTCATCGAAGCCGTCGCCGACTACTACCGCCACGACAACGCGAACGTGCACCGGGCCGCGCATGCACTGGCCGACCGCGCGACCGCCGCGTTCGAGTCGGCGCGCCGCAAGGTGCAGAAGCTCGTCGGCGCTGCGCATACGCACGAGATCGTGTGGACTCGAGGCACCACGGAAGGCATCAATCTCGTCGCACAGAGCTACGGTGGCAGCCAACTGCGCAGCGGTGACGAGATCCTCATCAGCGAACTCGAACACCACTCCAACATCGTGCCGTGGCAACTCATCGCAGCGCGCACGGGTGCTAAGGTTCGCGCGATTCGCGTAACGGCCGACGGCGCGCTCGATCTCGACGACTTCCAGCAGAAACTGAACGATCGAACGCGCATCGTCGCGGTCGGCCATGCATCCAATGCCTTGGGCACCATCAATCCGATCGCCGACATCACGAGGCAAGCGCATGCCGCCGGCGCGGTCGTCGTGATCGACGGCGCGCAGGCCACAGCACATCTGGCCATCGACGTCGTCGCTCTGGACGTCGACTTCTACGCCATATCGGGTCACAAGGCATTCGGGCCGACCGGCATCGGCGCGCTCTACGGCAAGGCCGCGCTGCTCGACGCCATGCCGCCGTGGCAAGGCGGTGGTGAGATGATCGAGACCGTGCGAATCGAAGCGAGCACCTTCAATCGTCTGCCGTACAAATTCGAAGCGG
>JBFKCZ010000412.1:0-3394 GCA_041620035.1 Pseudomonadales bacterium | reverse complement strand
GTCGCGCCGCCCCAATCGGACCCGGCGCAGGTGCGTAACTACCTGACTGAAGTCGTGAGCGCGGGGCAGCGTGCCAGAGATCTCATTTCGCAGATGCTGACGTTTACGCGTGCCCACCGCGGAAACGCGGTGGCCACGGACGTCCGGGTCGCGATTGGCGAAGTGTCGCGGATGCTGCGTGCGGCCATTCCGAAGACCATCGACATACGCAGCGACTTCGCCGACGTTGCGACGGTTCGCATCGACCCGGTGCAACTGCAGCAGGTCGTCATCAACCTCCTGGTGAACGCTCGCGATGCAATCAGCCGCAACGGCCGCATCGACTTGCGCGTTCGGCAGATCGAAGCGAGCGGCCGATGCGCGGCTTGCGACGGCGAGATCGCAGGCGAGCACGTCGCACTAGCCGTTTCGGACACCGGTCACGGCATCGAACAGGAATTGCTCCCGCGAGTTTTCGAGATGTTCGTGTCGACGCGGGATCCAGGACGCGGCACAGGCATGGGCCTCTGGCTCGTCAACACGATCGTTCACGAATATGGCGGCCACATCGTTGTGCAGACGAGCCCCCGGGGGACCACCTTCGACGTCTACCTGCCGTGTGGCGAGGCGGCACCGCATGCAGCCGAAATCACTCCCGAGCCGGTCTCACCCGCACCGGGCGTCGGCCACATTCTGGTGATCGACGACGAGGTTTCGGTTGGCAACTTCATCGGTGAGGCGTTGCGCAATGCCGGCTATGAAGCATTCGTATTCAACGACGCGTCGGCCGCAATCGACCACCTCACGCGCCGCGTCGACGACGTTTCACTCGTGCTTACGGACTTTTCGATGCCGCAGCTCACCGGGCTCGATGTGGCTGAGGCGGCGGGCGCCCTCGATCGGCGAATTCCCGTCGTAATCGTCACCGGGTTCGCGGACAAGACCGACAAGACGCGCATGGCGCGCCTGGGTGTCTCACGCCTGCTCACCAAGCCCTTCCGCATCGAAGCACTGCTCGGCGTCGTGCGTGAGTTGACGACGCGCACGCGTCAGTAGCCAGTCGCCTCGAGCTTGGCGTGCGTGGATCGAATCGCGCGCAGATCCTCGGCGGCAGCGCGGCCGAGAAATCCACCATCCGAGCCGAGCGTGACGAAGTTGAAGCCCGCTTCGAGATACGAACGCGTCGCCTCGACGCTGCTGGTGTGAATGCCAACGCCGATGCCGGCCTTTCGACAGGCCTTCTGAATCTTCTCGACGGCGGCAATGTGGCGGGGATCGCCAAAATCGCCCACGGGACGCAACCCCAGGGCGAGGCCAAGATCCGATGGGCCGATGTACACACCATCCACGCCCGGTGTGGCGGCGATTGCTTCGGCGTTCGCGAGGCCATCGGCCGTTTCGATCATGACGATGCAGGCGATCTCGTCGTTGGCCTCGGCGGCGTAATTCGCGCCACCGTACAGTGCCGCCCGGATCGGGCCGAACGAGCGCATACCTTTCGGCGGATATCGACACGCCGCAACGGCCGCCTGGGCTTCCTCGGCATTGTTGACCATGGGGATGATCACGCCCATCGCGCCGGCATCCAGAGCCTTCATGATTTCGTACGGCTCGTTCCACGGAACGCGCACCAGCGGGGTTACGTCGGTGGTCGAGATCGCTGGCAGCATGTTGCACAGGTCGGTGTAGTCCAGCAGACCATGCTGAAGATCGACGCATAACCAATCGAAGCCGAGTCGGGCCATCACTTCCGCGGTGTAGGCATTCGGAATCGACAACCAGCCGCCGACGGTTTGTGCACCCGCGCGCCATGCCGCAAGGGACTTGTTCTTCTTCATCGAGAATCCTGTGTTGTTCCGCTGCACCCCAACAGTGCCCCCGATCGCCACGCAACGTCAATGCGCTGCCTGGCCGGCCGCCGGGAGCCATGCCAGAATGCGGCGAATTGGAGGGGAAAGGTCAATGGACATCGCCGACATTCGACGCGCGACGGCGAAGGTCACCGCCAAGGGCCAGCCGTACGAACTCACCGATGCCGTGGTGGATGGGGTGGCGCTACGCGTCTTCAAGAATGCGCCTGCGAATCTGCGCGAGCTGTACCGCTCGAGCCTCGAGTACGCGCAACACGACTTCTACGTATTCCAGAGCGATCGCTTCACGTTCCAGCAAACCTGGGATGCGGCCGCGATCGTGGCGAATGCGCTGCTGCGTGACGGCGTGAAGCCCGGCGACCGGGTTGCGATTGCAGCCCGCAATTATCCCGAGTGGTTGTTCTCCTTCATGGGCATCACGTCGGTCGGGGCGATCGCTGTCTGTATGAATGCCTGGTGGACCACGGAGGAGATGGCATACGGAATATCCGACAGCGGTGCCCGTCTGGTGATCGCCGACGCCGAGCGTGTCGAGCGCCTGAACCCGCTCCTCGCCTCGCATACGTTCGACGTGGTCACCATGCGCGCACCCGGCACGCCCTCCTCGTCACGCGTCCGACCCTGGTCGGACTTCGTCGCGGGCGCGTCCTCGAACATGCCGGCGGTGGCGATCGCACCCGACGACAACGCGACATTGCTGTACACCTCCGGATCCACTGCACATCCCAAAGGGGTACTCGCCACTCACCGCAGCATCATTCACGCGGTGATGGGCTGGGAGTGCGGGGCCGTCATCGGCGCCGAACTCGCGCCCGGGTCGGTAGACCCGAACCCCGAATTCCGTCCGGCAATGATGCTCGCCGTGCCGCTCTTCCACGTTGCTGGATTGAACGTGCAGTTCATGTCGTCGTTCCGCGGCGGCCGCAAGCTCGTCGGCATGTACAAGTGGGATCCGGAAGAAGCGTTGCGACTGATCGAAGCCGAACGCATCACGGGCTTCAACGGCGTGCCGACCATGTCGTGGGAACTCGTGCAGTCGCCGAACTTCGATCGGTACGATCTGCGCAGCCTGAAGAGCGCAGGCGGCGGCGGCTCGGCCATGGCACCCGAACACTCCCGTCAGATCGAAAAGCGCCTCAACGCCAACGGCGGGGCGGCCGGCACCGGTTATGGCATGACCGAAACCAACGGACTCGGCACCTCGATATCCGGGGCCGACCTTGCGGCACGGCCGCGAAGCGCGGGACGGCCGATTCCGCCGGTTGTCACGATCAAGGTCGTAGACGAACAAGGCAACGAAG
Source organism: Pseudomonadales bacterium (assembly GCA_041620035.1). Lineage (GTDB taxonomy): Bacteria > Pseudomonadota > Gammaproteobacteria > Pseudomonadales > Azotimanducaceae > SZUA-521. Next base: position 243 of record JBFKCZ010000412.1, on the reverse strand, counting down.
TACCACGCGGCCAGACCGGCGAGATCTGGTTCCACGGTGCCATGAACTTCCGAGGTTACTGGAACAACCCCACGGCGACCCGCGCGACGCTCAGTGATGGCTGGGTACATTCCGGTGACATCGGGCACATGGACGATCAGGACTACGTGTTCATCACCGACCGGGCCAAGGACATGATCATCCGGGGCGGCGAGAACATCGGTTGCCAGGAAGTGGAGGCCGTACTCTGCGACCATCCCGCGG
>JBFKCZ010000411.1:0-3414 GCA_041620035.1 Pseudomonadales bacterium | reverse complement strand
GTTGAGGTCGAGGCAGATGATGTGGCCGGACGACTCGCCACCCACCTCCCAGCCCCGCTGCTTGAGTTCCTCCAGCACGTACCGGTCGCCCACCTTGGTACGCACGAAGTCGATCCCCTGTGCCGCAAACGCCCGCTCCAGGCCGAAATTCGTCATGACGGTTCCAACGACGCCGCCCCGCAGCCGACCGGCCTCGCGGCGATGCCGCGCGATCATGAACAGGAGCTCGTCCCCGTCGACGAGTTCGCCTTTGTCATCGACCATGATGACGCGATCCCCATCGCCGTCGAACGCAATGCCGAGATCGGCGCCGCGGCTCTTGACGACCGCCTGCAGCTGCTCGGGATGGGTCGACCCACACTGGTCGTTGATGTTGAGGCCGTTGGGCTCCGCACCGATGACGGTGACATTCGCGCCGAGTTCAGAGAACACACCGGGCGCCACGTCGTAGGTCGCACCGTGGGCGCAGTCGACGACGAGATTGAGACCGTTGAGCCGCAACCCCCGGTCCACCGTCGCCTTGCAGAATTCGATGTAGCGCCCCCTGGCATCCTCGACCCGCTGGGCCTTGCCGATCGATTCCGAGGCCACGCACTGCAGCGGTGAATCGAGCAGCGCCTCGATCGCCGCCTCACGATCGTCCGCGAGCTTGTTGCCCGTCGCATCGAAGATCTTGATGCCGTTGTCATAGAACGGATTGTGCGAGGCACTGATGACGATGCCCGCATCGGCGCGCAGCGTGCGCGTCAGGTACGCGACCGCGGGCGTCGGCATCGGCCCAAGCAAGCGTACATCCACACCCGCGGATGCGAGTCCGGCCTCCAGGAGTGATTCGAGCATGTAGCCCGAAATGCGCGTGTCCTTACCGATCAGAATCCGGCGCCGACCATTGGCCGCAAACACGCGTCCCACGGCCCAACCGAGCCGCAGGCAGAACTCCGGTGAGATCGGGTGTTCACCGACTCGACCCCGAATGCCGTCGGTGCCGAAGTACTTACGGGCCATCTCGAACCTCCTCGACGGCACTCACAACCTTGAGTGCATCCACCGTTGCGGCCACATCATGCGTTCGCACGAGTCGCGCACCGCGCAGCACAGCCACCACCGCGAGAGCGATACCACCCGGCAGCCGCGCATCCACATCACGACCGGTCAGCGCACCGATCATCCGCTTGCGCGACAGACCTACCAGTATCGGACATCCCAGCTTGGCGAGCTGCGACAAATCGCGCAGCAGTTGTAAGTTGTGTTGCAGAGACTTGCCAAAACCGAAGCCCGGGTCCACCAGGATGCGTGTCTTGTCGATGCCCGCGCGGACACACGCATCGACTCGGTCTTTCAGGAAAGCCGAAACCGTGGCCGTGACATCCGCGTAATGCGGATCCCGCTGCATCGTTTGCGGCTCACCCTGCATGTGCATGATGCACACTGCAGCGGACGATGCACGCGCGGCATCGATCATTGCGGGATCGGAAAAGCCGCTGACGTCGTTGATGAGGTGCGCACCGCGACTCAGTGCTTCTCGGGCAACGGCCGCTCTCCTGGTGTCCACGCTGAGCGTGGTGTCGATGCCGTTGAGTCGCTCGAGGACCGGCATCACCCGGTCGAACTCCGCCTGTTGCGAAACCGGTTCTGCACCGGGCCTGGTCGACTCACCACCGATGTCGAGGCAGACAGCGCCTGCCGCCACCATCGTCCGAGCCTCGCGTTCCACAGCACCGAGATCGAGCGCCCCGCCCACGAAAAAGCGGCCGCCGTCGGAGAACGAATCTGGAGTGATGTTCAACACACCCATGACCTGCGGCGTTCGCAAGTCGATCGTGCGATCGCCGCAGACCAGGATGGTCATCTGGGGTACGGAATCAGTGTTCCTCGGCTGGTCCACCGATGTTGCCGGAGGACGGCTCGTCCCCCTCACGCTTGCGATCGCCTTCGGCGCGGCTTTGGGCCTTCGCGCTCGAGTCGTCGCCGTCACCCGGCGCACGCGGTTTCGCGCCCGCCATGATGTCGTCGATCTGATCGGCGTTCAGCGTCTCGTATTCCATCAGGGCTTCCGCCATGAGGCGGAGTTTGTCGGCGTTATCCGTGAGGATCTTCTGCGCCCGCTTGTAGCAGCCATCGACGATACTGCGCACTTCGTCGTCGATCAGTCGCGCGGTATCGTCGGAGATGGACTTCGCACGCGAACCTGCGGACATGCCGAGGAAAACCTCGCCATCGTCCTCGTCGTACTTGAGAGGTCCGAGCTTCTCCGAAAGGCCCCACTTGGTGACCATGTTCCGCGCGAGACGAGTTGCGTTCTCGATGTCGTTGCTCGCACCAGTGGTGATGCCATCGGCACCGAGCATCATCTCTTCGGCGATCCGACCGCCGAAGAACGAGGAGATCTTCGAGAGAATCGCCTGGCGACTGTGGCTGTAGCGATCTTCCTCCGGCAGGAACATCGTGACACCCAGAGCACGCCCGCGCGGCATGATCGTCACCTTGTAGACAGGATCGTGCTCCGGTACGAGGCGACCGACGATGGTATGTCCGGCTTCATGATAGGCCGTGGTGCGCTTCTCCTTCTCCGACATCACCATCGAGCGCCGTTCGGCGCCCATCATGATCTTGTCCTTGGCCTTGTCGAACTCGGCCATCTCCACCAGACGCTTGCCCGCGCGAGCCGCGAAGAGCGCGGCTTCGTTGACGAGATTAGCGAGATCGGCACCGGAGAACCCGGGCGTGCCGCGGGCGATCAAGCTCGGAATCACGTTGTCGGACAGCGGCACCTTGCGCATGTGCACTTTCAGAATCTGCTCACGGCCGCGGATGTCCGGCAGCCCCACGACCACCTGGCGATCGAATCGACCGGGCCGCAACAAGGCGGGGTCGAGCACGTCGGGCCGGTTGGTGGCGGCGATGACGATGATGCCGTCGTTGGGCTCGAAGCCGTCCATCTCCACGAGGAGTTGGTTGAGTGTCTGCTCGCGCTCGTCGTGACCGCCGCCGAGGCCCGCACCGCGGTGGCGCCCTACGGCATCGATTTCGTCGATGAAGATGATGCAGGGCGACTGCTTCTTCGCCTGTTCGAACATGTCGCGAACGCGGGAGGCGCCGACACCCACGAACATTTCGACGAAGTCCGATCCGGAGATCGTGAAGAATGGAACTTTCGCTTCGCCCGCGATCGCCTTGGCGAGCAGCGTCTTCCCGGTGCCCGGCGGCCCCACCATGAGGATGCCCCTCGGAATACGCCCGCCGAGACGCTGGAACTTGCCGGGTTCGCGCAGGAAATCGACCAGCTCCTGCACGTCTTCCTTCGCTTCGTCGACACCGGCGACATCGGCGAACGTGGTCTTGATCTGGTCTTCGGACAGCAGGCGCGCCTTGCTCTTGCCGAACGCCATGGGCCCGCCCCGGCCACCCGAGCCC
>JBFKCZ010000410.1:0-3427 GCA_041620035.1 Pseudomonadales bacterium | reverse complement strand
CTTCCGGCAAGCTCATATGGAACAGCACCAGAGGCATCAGCGAGAACAACAATGCCGCGACGCTCGCATACAGCATCGCCCGAAACCGCAGCACGTCGAGATCCGAGAAGTCATCCGATCGCATGCCGAACGCAGCGACCACGCCCGTGAAGCCGACGAGCGCCACCGATACCTCGGCGAACAGTTCGAGGACGTTCTCACCGACCACAGACTCTCCTTTGGACAGTCCCCTCTCGTGGTACGTTAGGCGCTCGGCACGGTAGGGGCAATGGCTCTCATGGCGTTCTCGGGATTGGGTCTGCACCTCGGCAACCTCTCGCGACTGTCGACCGCACGCACGCGCTCGATCAGCCCCGAGAACTTCAGCGGCGAGAAAGGCAAGGGCGGCATGTCGGTCGACGGTCCGGCCGCAAACGCCGCGCGTGGACTCGGCCAGGGCTGGAAGGTTTCGCCCTACGTCATCATCGAACCTGGCGCCACTTTCACGCTGGCCGACATCGAAGGCAGCGGCGCAATTCAACAGATCTGGATGACGCTCGCGCGTGGCAAATGGCGCCACTCGATTCTGCGCGCCTACTGGGACGACCAGGAGCAGCCCTCGATCGAGTCGCCGACGGGTGACTTCTTCGCCTGCGGCTGGGAGCGCTTTGCCCAGGTGAGTTCGCTCGCCGTGTGCGTCAATCCCGGCCGCGCATTCAACTGCTATTGGGAGATGCCATTTCGCAAACGTGCGCGCTTCACGATGCAGAACCTCTCCGACGAAGCGCTCTACGTCTACTATCAGATCAACTACGCACTCACCGACGTACCCGAAGATACCGCGTACTTCCACGCGCAGTTCCGTCGCACCAATCCCCTGCCCTACAAGGACGTGTATCGCATCCTCGACGGTGTTCTTGGCCGTGGCCACTACGTGGGCACCTACATGGCGTGGGGCGTGAACAACGCGGGCTGGTGGGGCGAAGGCGAGATCAAGTTCTTCCTCGACGGCGACGCCGAGTTCCCCACGATCTGCGGCACGGGCACAGAGGACTATTTCTGCGGCGCCTACAACTTCGACCCGGGCACCATGGAGCGCGATCGCGAAGGCGGCCCCGGCTACGTCGAATTCACCACACCCTATGCCGGTTTACCGCAGGTGATCCGCCCTGACGGTTTGTATAAGTCGCAGCAGCGGTTCGGAATGTATCGCTGGCATATCCCCGATCCCATCCGGTTCGAGAACGACATCCGCGTGACCATTCAGGCACTGGGCTGGCGCACCCATCGCGACCGCCAGTACCTGCCGTTGCAGGACGACATCGCGTCGGTCGCGTACTGGTACCAGACGCTGCCCACTGCACCGTTTCCCGCGCTGCCCGACCGCGACTACCTCGAGGTGATCTGACCATGGCCTGGCTCGAGCCGGTGACCCTGAAGGGAAAGTTCGCAACACTGGTGCCGCTCGAAGCGAAGCATCACGACGACCTCGTCGAGGCCGTGAAAGACGGCGAGCTGTGGAACCTCTGGTACACCTTCGTCCCACGTCCGCAAGACATGAAAGCCGAGATCGACCGGCGCCTCGGCCTGCAGGAGGCCGGCTCGATGTTGCCCTTCGCGGTCATCGACGAGACCGGAAAGGCCGTGGGGATGACCACCTACATGAACGTCGATGCGGCCAACAGGCGTGCCGAGATCGGTTCCACCTGGTATCGCAAACGCGTGCAGCGCACCTCGCTCAACACGCAATGCAAACTGCTGTTGCTCACCCACGCATTCGAGGCGCTCGACTGCATCGCGGTCGAGTTTCGCACCCACTTCTTCAATCAGCAGAGCCGCGAGGCGATCGAGCGGTTGGGCGCGAAGCTGGATGGAATCCTGCGCAGCCACCAGCGCGCGTCGAACGGCACGCTGCGGGATACGTGCGTGTACAGCATCATCGCGGCCGAGTGGCCGACGGTGAAGGCACATCTGGAGCATCGGCTGTTGCGATAGGTGATTCGCTTGCGGGAGCGGCGTTGGAGGGTGTCGCAAAAGTCGGCAAGAGCGGTAGGAGCGAGCAGCGCTCGCGATTGCTTTCCCTTGAGCGAGCCCTGCTCGTGATTCCTAGCAATCCAACGACTTATCGCGACCAATGGTCGCTCCTACATTACCTCCGATGACTTTTGCGACGCCCTCTTGGGCTCGAGCCGGCCGATGGCTTCAGGGCCGCCAGTTCTCCCCGCGCTCGTATGCAGGCGCCGTTTCGGACTTGTGCTGACGACAGACCATAGCCAGCCATTCGAACCACTCGGCAAACGCGGGGTCCGATTGCTCGACACGGATTTCACGGGTGTAACGCTCGAGCTTGCGCCACATGACCTGCACGAGTCCGCCGACCAGTTCCAGCGCGAGATCGAACGGCGCGATGCGGCGGAACACCATGAGTCCCATCGTCTCGAAGGTCGTTGCGATCTTGAGCGCAGCCCGCAGATGCTCGATGCCGAGCGCCCGGATCTCCGCGAGCGACAGGCCGTCACTCATGGACTGTATCAAAGCGACGCTTTCCGCGAGGTTCGCATCGTAGAAACTCCGCATCAGGTCCGATGCGACGGCTTCCTGACGTTGGCGACGATATTCACGCAATTGCACACCGCCGAAAATGAGGCCGATGACAATCGTGATCGCGCCGAACACCTCGGCCACATTTGCCCAGAATGTCAGATCCACGACCACCTCCCGTCGTTCAGCTGATCGTTGCCCCGCCGTCGATCACGAAGTTCTGACCCGTGGTGAAGCCCCCCGCGCGCGACGCGAGGAACACGGCTGCGCCTGCAATTTCCTCTGGTTCACCAATGCGCCGCAGCGGATCGCCCGCGGTGCGGCGTTGCAGGATGTCCGGATTCTCCCAGAGCGCGCGTGCGAAGTCGGTGCGGATGAGACCGGGCGAGATCGCGTTCACACGAACGTTCTTCGGCCCGTACTCGCAGGCCAGGTTGCGCACGAGTTGCAGATCGGCGGCCTTGGAAATCGCATACGCGCCGAGATCGGTGCTGCCACGCAACCCGCCCACGGAAGATACGACGATGATGCTGCCGCTGCCGCGCGCGACCATTTCCGGCAACACGAGATGGCACAGCCAGTGATTCGACTTGATGTTGATGTCCATGATCTTGTCGAACGCAGAATCGGGGATGTCCTTCGACGGGCCGAAGTACGGATTGACCGCCGCGTTGCAGACCAGAATATCGATCGGCCCGAGGCGCTCACGCGTCTCCGTGACGAGCATCTCGAGCGCCGCACGCTCACCCACGTGAGCCGCGATCGCGATGGCTTCGCCGGGTTTACCCTTGCATTCCGCATTGATCGCCGAGGCGACTTCTTCGCACACATCGCGCTTGCGGCTCGAGATCACCACCCGGGCACCGTGCCGTGCCATCTCCTCCGCGATCGCCTTGCCGATGCCCTT
>JBFKCZ010000409.1:0-3432 GCA_041620035.1 Pseudomonadales bacterium | reverse complement strand
TGCTTCGCGCATGTCTGCGAGGATCTTCATGGCCGCGGCGCGTTCGATGTGCCGAGCATGAAGGTTGCCACGGAAGTCGCGATCGGGTCGGCTTTCGTGTCGTGGTATGCCGTGGCGCGTACGAATGCGATGTTGGTGGTGATGCGGTAGCACTCCGCTTCGGCGAACAGATCCTTGCCGGGCTCCGCGGGGCGCATGTAGTCGATGCGCAAGTCCAGGGTTGCCATCGAACCGAATGCGTCCGGGGCAGAGCCCATGCGAACGGACATGCCCGATGCATTGTCGAGTACGGCGGTGATCACGCCGCCGTGGATGACCCCCGTGTCGGGATCGCCTACCAGATGGTCGGCATACGGCACGCGGATCGTGCAGCGTCGCTCGCCCGCTGCATGGAGCCGCAAGCCGAGCGCTGCGGCGTGCGGAATGTGCTGCAGGTGGTCGGTGATGTCGTCGGCGTTCACGATGATGTCAGGCCGCAGCGGCAAGCCGGCTCGCGCGCTGCGAGTAGAGGAAGTAGATCAGGAGGCCCACGACGATCCACACCGCGAAGCGCATCCAGGTGGCAACGGGCAAGTTGATCATGAGGTAGAGGCAGGCGAGTACGCCGAGTACGGTGGTCACCGGTGCGCCGGGCGTACGGAAGGGGCGCTTCATCTCGGGGTGGGTGTACCTGAGCACCAGCACGCCGGCACAGACGAATGCAAACGCAGACAGGGTGCCGATGTTGACGAGTTGCGCGATCTGTTCGAGCGGTACGAGTCCGGCGACCGCCGCCATCACCAGACCGGAAATTGCGATCAGGCGTGTTGGCGTGCGACGACGCTCGTGCACCTTCGCTGTCGATGCCGGAATGAGACCGTCGCGGGCCATCGCGAACAGCACGCGGGTCTGTGCGTAGTAGCAGACCAGCATCACGCTCGTCAGACCCGCAATGGCGCCCACGGCCACGACGATCGCCGCCCAGCGATAGCCGGCCGCGAGCATGGCCGAAGCCACCGGCGATGGTACGTTCAGTTCCGAGTAGTGCACGAGCCCGGTGACGCCAAGCCCGACCAGCACGTACAACACGGTGCAGATCACGAGCGATGCGATGATGCCGATGGGCATGTCGCGCTGCGGGTTGCGCGCTTCCTCCGCGGCCGTCGCCACGGCATCGAATCCGATGTAAGCGAAGAAGATGAGCGCAGCACCGGTCATGACGCCTGTCCAACCGAAGGGCATGAACGGTACCCAGTTGGCGGGATCGACCTTGGTGGAAGCCGCCGCCAGGAAGATGAGGATCACGGTGACCTTGATGGCGACGATGAGTGCGTTGAAACGTGCGCTGCCCTGCACGCCGATTGCGAGCACGATACCCAGCACCCCGATGATGAGTACGGCCGGCAGGTTGATGATGCCGCCATCGGCCGGCGGCGCGATGAGTTCGGGAGGCAGCGCAAAGCCGAGACCGATCAGCGCGTCGTTCACATAGCCCGACCACCCGACGGCTACCGCCGACACAGCGAGGGCGTATTCGAGCAGCAGGTTCCATCCCACGAGCCAGGCCGGCAGTTCGCCGAACGCCGCGTAGCTGTAGCCGTAGGCGCCGCCCGCGCCACCCATCATCGCCGCGAGTTCCGCGTAGGCGAGTGCGGTCAACGTACAGGCCACTGCGGCGACCGCGAACGACAGCGCAACCGCGGGGCCTGCGTGATTCGCCGCCGTGATGCCGGTCAGCACGAACACGCCGGCGCCGATGATGCAACCCACGCCGAGCAGGGTCAGGTCCCACGGTCCCAGCACGGCATGCAGACGGGCACCGCCGTGATCGTGTGCAACCACGGGTTTGCGGCGAAACACGTTCATTGGGGTGACCTTGGAGTTTGGACGTTGGGTCATCAGTGTAGGGTGATGCTGGTTGGGAGGCCAGACAGGCCGGCCGGTTTTGCCGGATTGCGCGCGGCAGGTAACATCCACGACATCGTTCAATTCGAAGGGATCACTGCGCCATGGGCATGCAACGCACACCACTTCTGATGCACCGACTGCTCGATCGCGGCGCGCGGGTGGCGCCCAACGAGGAGATCGTCACGGCTACGGCCAGCGGTACGCGCCGGCAATCGCTGCAGACGACCCGTGAGCGCGCCTGTCAGCTCGCGCATGCGCTGACCGATGCAGGCATCCGGATCGGCGATCGGGTAGGCACCTTCATGTGGAATGGATCGCGCCACCTCGAGGCCTATCACGCAACCGCGGGCATGGGTGCGGTGCTACACACGCTGAACCTGCGACTCTCCGACACCGATCTCGAATACATCATCGGCCATGCCAAGGATCGCCTGATCATCGTCGACTCCGACGCGTTGCCGCTGCTCGAGAAACTGAAAGGCCGCATGCCGAGCGTGGAGCGCATCGTCGTGGCGACCGAGGAAGGGTTCGAGAACTGGGACACGGGCCTGCCGAACCCGGTGGACTACGAGGATTTCATTCGCGGCAATCCCAAGGAATTCGCCTGGCCGGAGATCGACGAGTGCTCGCCGCTGGGCTTGTGTTACACGAGCGGTACCACGGGTAATCCGAAAGGTGTGGAGTACGAACATCGCGCGCAGTACCTGCATACGATGGCGCAAGCGATGACCGACTCGATGGGGCTCACCGCGGCGGACACGCTGTGCGGCATCGTGCCGATGTTTCACGCCATGGGCTGGGGGCTGCCTTGGACGGCGACCATGCTCGGTATGAAGCAGGTCATGCCGAGTCGCTATATGGACGTCGAGAAACTCGTCGCGCTGATGGCCTCCGAGGGCGTCACGATCTCGGCCGGCGTGCCCACCATCTGGCAGGGTGTGAAAGGCGTGGTCGAACGCAATCCCGGCAAGTACGACCTGTCGAACCTGTCGCGGTTGACCTGCGGCGGATCGGCGCCGCCGCCGTCACTCATCCGCTGGTTCTGGGATGAGCTCGGCGTGGAAATGATCCAAGGCTGGGGTATGACGGAGACCAGTCCGCTCGCCACCATGTCCCGTCGTGTCATGAAGCGCTCGCACCTGTCGTTGTCGGAGGACGAGAAGTTCGCCAACGTCGCCAAGGCCGGGCAGATCATCCCCGGGCTCGAGATCGGCATCTTCGACGAGAAGTTCAACCGGCTGCCAGCGGACGGCAAGACCGTCGGCGAGATCCTCATCCGTGGACCGTGGATCTGCTCCGAGTACTACCACAATCCGCAGCCCGAGAAGTTCCACGATGGGTGGCTCATCACGGGCGACGTCGGGATGATCGATCCGGAGCAATACCTCATCATCAGCGACCGCTCGAAGGATCTGGTGAAGAGCGGTGGCGAGTGGATCTCTTCCGTCGATCTCGAGAACCACATCGTCTCCATGACGGGCGTCGCGCAAGCCTGCGTGGTTGCGCAGCCCCATCCACGCTGGGACGAACGCCCCGTCGCGCTCG
>JBFKCZ010000408.1:0-3437 GCA_041620035.1 Pseudomonadales bacterium | reverse complement strand
GACACGCTGGCCCGAGGTTCACCTGCTCGAAGCCGACATGTTCTACCTGTTCCTCACGGGACACGGCGTGAATCTGCTGATCTTCTGGATCATCTTCTTCGAGATGGCGGTACTGCAGTTCTGCTCTTCGACCCTGCTGGGTTGCCGCATCGCGACCCCCCGGCTGGGTTGGGCGGCGTGGGGCATGATGGTGGCGGGTGCGCTCATCAACAACTATGCGGTGCTCTGGGAAGGCAACTCGTCGGTCATGATGACTTCGTACGTGCCCATGCCGGCGGGCACGTTCTTCTACGTGGGGCTCATCCTCTTTGCGGTGGGCGCGCTGATCAACTGCTTCATTTTTCTCGGCACACTGGTGATCGCTCGCGCGGAACGCACCTATGAGGGATCGATTCCCCTGGTCACGTTCGGGGCGTTGACGGCCTGCATCATCGCCATCTTCACGATTGCATCCGGCGCGGTGATCCTGATACCGACGCTGCTTTGGAACCTGGGTATCGTCAGCAACATCGACGCTGGCGTCTATCGCCTCATCTGGTGGGCGTTCGGCCACTCCTCGCAGCAGATCAACGTGTCCGCCCACGTGGCGGTCTGGTATGCGATCGCCGCAGTCGTGTTCGGCGCGAAGCCTCTGTCGGAGAAAGTGAGCCGATTCGCCTTTCTGCTCTACATCGCCGTGCTTCAGATCGCCAGCGCGCACCATCTGCTGGTGGATCCGGGCCTGAGCTCCGAGTGGAAGATCTTCAACACCAGCTACGCGATGTACCTCGCGGTGATGGCCAGCATGGTGCACGGCCTGACGGTACCCGGGTCCATCGAGGCGGCGCAGCGCGCACGTGGATTCAATTCCGGGCTGTTCGAGTGGCTGCGCAAGGCACCGTGGGGCAACCCCGTGTTCTCGGGCATGTTCATGTCGCTGGTGGGTTTTGGCGTGCTCGGCGGAATCACGGGTGTAGTCATGGGCACGGAGCAGATCAATCTCATCGTGCACAACACGTTGTACGTGCCTGGTCACTTCCACGGCACCGTCGTCGTGGGGACTACGCTCGCCTTCATGGTACTCACGTTCTGGCTCGTACCCATTCTGTTCCGTCGCGAGTTGATACTGCCGCGGCTCGCGAGCTGGCAGCCGTACATCTTCGGACTGGGCATGACCGGTGTCGCACTCTTCCTGATGGGCGCAGGCACACTGGGCGTGCCACGTCGGCATTGGGACATCCTCTTTTCCGGTGCCGTCGATGGGGGATACGAGTTTTCCGCCGCGGCACTCACGATGATGAGCCTGAACGGCATGTCGGTACTGCTGGCGTGTCTCGGAGGTGCGGCATTCATCGTCATCGTGGTCGGGTCGCTGTTGTTCGGGCGACGGCTCGATGCCGATGCGAAGGTGGGTCGAGAGATGATCGCGACGCCGCCGTCGGATGCGGCCTATGCGGGGATCGGCATGGGGACGATCACGATACCCGGTACCCTGGTTCTGGTTTTCGTGTTCCTGGCCGCTTTCGTGCTCTACTACTTCATCAACTGGAAGTACCTCGCAGAGACCTGGGGCATCAGCTAGTGCGTGCTTCGCCGGGTGCTGTGCTCGGGCATGCCGCCGCACTGCTGATGCTGGCCGCCTCCACGGCAGTTGCGGCACCCGAGTTCGATCGCGACCAAGCCCTTGCGGAGAGTCAGGCCGCCATCGGCCGCACGGTCGGTGATCACGCCTTTTACGCCACCGACGGCACCAGGCGTGTCATCTCGGATTACGCAGGCAAGCCGCTGGTGGTCAGCCTGATATTCACGAGCTGCCACTACGTCTGTCCCGCGACCACTCAGCATCTGGCGAAAGTCGTTCGCAAGGCGCGCACTGCGCTGGGGGAGAACAGCTTTGCGGTCATCACGGTCGGGTTCGACACCCGGCGCGACACGGCCGATCGAATGCGTTCGTTCGCGCGCCAGCAGAACGTGGCAATCGACGGGTGGGACTTCCTGGCGACCGACGCCGACACCATGTCGGCTTTGGCGGAGGAGTTGGGGTTTCAATACTTTGCATCCGGTGGCGGATTCGATCACCTCGTTCAAAGCACGATCATCGGTCCGGATGGCGTGATCCGCCGTCAGGTCTATGGCATCGAATTCGACACACCACATCTGATCGAACCCCTGAAGGTGATGGTGTACGGCGAAGATCCCTCGCAGTCTCTGGTCGAGCAGATCACGTCGCGGGTGCTGCTTTTCTGCACGGTGTACGACCCGGCCTCCGACAGCTACAAGTTCGACTACTCGATCTTCGTCGGCCTCGTCGTGGGCCTGTTGCTGGGCGGCGTGTTCGTGGTCGTGCTGGTGCGGGAGTGGCGGCATCGGCGCACTGAACTGCGGGCCGCCATGCGTGCTGCGCCGAACGAAGCGCGTTAGCCGTGTCCGTTCGTGCCGGGCTTCGCCGGCTGGAGTCGGTCTTCGACTTTGCGTTCGGTTCACCCTGGAATCCCTGGTATCAGCTGGGTGCGCTGTCGTTCTTCTTCTTCTGGATAGCCACGGTCACCGGTCTCTACCTGTTCGTCTTTTTCGATACCAGCATCGTAGGCGCGTACGAGTCGATCGAGCGGATCACCACAGAGCAGTGGTACCTGGGTGGTGTGATGCGGAGTTTGCATCGCTATGCGTCGGGCGCGATGGTGGTGACGGTGACGCTGCATCTCCTGCGGGAGTTGGTGCTGGGGCGATTCCGCGACGCGCGTGTGTTTTCGTGGGTCAGTGGCGTGCCTCTCCTCTGGCTGCTGTTCGCCGCGGGAATCGGCGGCTATTGGCTGGTATGGGACGGACTTGCGCAGTACATCGCCGTGGCGACTTCCGAGTGGCTCGGCTGGCTGCCGATCTTCGGCGACGCGTTGGCGAGGAATTTCCTAACGAGCGCTGCGTTGAGCGATCGGTTCTTCTCACTGCTGGTGTTCCTCCACATCGCCATTCCGCTGTTTCTTCTCCTCGGCATGTTCGTTCACATCAAGCGGATCAAACTGGCGCGGTCGACACCAGCGCGCGGACTGATGGCCGGAACGCTCATCGCGTTCATCGCGCTCTCCCTGGCGCGTCCGGCCGTCAGCATGGCACCCGCAGATCTCTCGTTGACGGTAGCCGAGGTGGATCTCGACTGGCTGTTTCTCAACGTCTACCCACTGCTCGACAGCGCGGGTCCGGGCGCGGTGTGGACCTTGCTCGGCGCCATCACGGCACTGTTGACCGCACTACCGTGGCTCTGGCCGGAACGCGCCGAGCGGGCGTTGCCTGCGGTGGTCGATCCGGCCAACTGCAATGGCTGCAGCTGGTGTTTCCAGGACTGTCCGTTCGAGGCGATCACGATGACGCCCCACAGCTACAAGCCAGGCCTGCGCCAGGCCGTGGTAGACCCGGATCTCTGCACCGCTTGCGGCATCTGCGAAGGCTCGTGCCCGTCG
>JBFKCZ010000407.1:0-3439 GCA_041620035.1 Pseudomonadales bacterium | reverse complement strand
TAGACCCGGATCTCTGCACCGCTTGCGGCATCTGCGAAGGCTCGTGCCCGTCGGCAACACCCTTCCGCAACGTCGAATCCCTCGTGTCCGGCATCGAGATGCCGGGCTATCCGCTGGATCGGCTGCGCGGGGAGACCGAACGTGCGCTCGCGGGCAGGACCGAATCGACGCTGTTCGTGTTCGGTTGCGATCGCGCCTTCGACGCGAAGTCTCTGGAGCGCCCGGATCTTGCGGTCGTCAGCCTGCCCTGCATCGGCATGCTCCCACCGTCGTTCGCCGACTGGGTCGCGCGACGCGAGAACGTCGCCTGCGTGCTCGTCACCGGCTGCCAATCTGGGGACTGCTTTTATCGAAAGGGCAGCCAGTGGACGGAGCAACGCTTCCGTGGTGAGCGGATGCCGCATCTGCGTACGCTCGCGGGCAAGAGCAAGGTGCGGGTGCACTGGGCGGGGCCACACGAGCGTCGCGGTCTCGAAGGCGCCGTCGCATCCGTGCGCGCGGAGTTCGCGGAGGACGCTGCGTGAACCGCACGTGGCCCCGCTATGTCCTGCAGGTGGCGTTCTACGCGGCGTTCGCGGCGTTCGTTGGTCTGCTCGCTCCCGGGCCGAGCTATCGGCACCTGGAGCCGCACCTGGCCACGATCAAGCTCAGCATCCGACATGCCGGGCAGCCCGTCGGAGATTGTCGCGAGCGCACGGCGGAAGAGATGGCGCAGCTGCCGCCGAACATGCGCGCACCTCAGATCTGTCCGCAGGAGCGGTCGCCCCTCGAACTCGTGCTGCTGCTCAACGGTGAGTTGACGGTCTCGGAAACGCTGCCGCCGCGAGGGTTGCGTCGAGATGGCCGCGCATCGATGTACCGACGGTTGTCGGTTCCGGCCGGAACTGTGCGCGTGGACGTCAAGCTCAAGAACGATGTCCGCGTCGATGGCTTCCAGTACGAGAGCTCGGCCGTCGTATCGCTGCGGCCCGCGGAGGTTCTCGTGATCGATTTCGACGAAGCAGCGAAGGCGTTCGTTTTCTCTAGACCGGTGGAGCGCCCTGGAGTACGCGCTGGATGACTTCGAAACTGATCACGGCCGTGACGAAGATGATGGCGAAAAAGATGAGATTGCGATTTGGCAGTGGCTCCCCGCGATGCTGTTCGATGGTGCGCAACGTCCAGTCGGTGAAAAAGTACAGAGCGACGGCGACGAGTGTGAAGAGCAGTACCTGCATCGTGGGGTCCCAGACGCGACGTGAGGGCAGTGTATCAATCGGCCTGACCGTCGTCGCACGCCTGCGTGAATCTACCTAGTTACTGGCGTGGTGAACGAATTCCACAATGTCGCAGCGGCCACATCGAAGCGGTTGGTCTCATGTATCGCGCTGTTGCTGATCACGACGCTGGCAATCAATGTCTTGAGTGCGTTCATTCGCCATCAGGAAGCGGGGCTCGGCTGTGTCGACGTGCAGGCGTGCTACGGCGTAGTCGGCCGAATCGAAGCGGCGACATCGCAGGTCGAAGCGGCGGCCCGAGCACTGACACCGGCCGAGGCTGTGAAGCGGACACATCGCGCGATGGCGACGTTGCTCGTGCTGCTCGTCGTGTTGGTCGTGTACTTCACGCGGTCAGATGGCGCGTCGCGTCGAGTCCAGCTGCGTGGTGCAGACCAGTTCCTGCCCCATATGCTGGTTGCTGTGGTGCTGCTGTTGGCGCTGATCGGTCCTGCCAGCTATCGGAAATCGCTGCCGGCGGTTGCAACCTTCAATCTACTGGGTGGTGTGGGGCTGTTGGCCATCGGCTACTGGCTGTGGATGACCGTGCGCACACCGCGCCCGCTCGCGCCGGTTGGACCGGCAGGTTGGTGGGTGCTGGGTGTGCTTTGCGCGCAGGTCGCGATCGGTGCGTGGACGAGCGCGAATTTCGCGGGTATGGCGTGCGGTGGAATGTTCTGTACCGAGCGATCGGGTGCCGGCGGCAATGCGCTGTCGAGCTTCTGGATCTGGCGGGAGCTCACAATCGAGGCGGGGCGCGTTGTGGTCGATGACACCCAGCGCATCATCCAGTTCGTGCATCGACTCGGCGCGCTGGCAACGACGATCGCGATCGGCTGGCTGGGCATCCGATGGCTGCTCGCGCCAACTCCTCATCGGGGGCTCGGTTGGGCGCTGCTGATTCTCCTGGCCGTTCAGGTCGGCTTGGGCCTCAGTGTCGGGTTGTCGGGTCCGAGTCTCGGCGTGGTGCTCGCTCACAACCTGGTTGCGTCGCTGCTCGTGCTCGCGGTGCTTCGCGCGGTCTACCTGGGTGGTGGCGATCGCTCCAGTACGCGGGCAGGCGCGTGACCCGGCGCGCGGCAATCGTGACGGCGGCGCTGGTACTGGCGGGCGTCGGCGTATGGCAGAACCTGCGCGCGATGGCGGTTGAGCCATTGCCGATTCTCTACACGCTGGGCGGCGATTTCACGCTGCCGAGTACGCTCGGTCGCGAAGTCGGTCTGACCGACTTTCGTGGTGAGGTTGTGCTGCTCAATTTTGGTTTCACGCGGTGTCCCGATGTGTGCCCCACGGCACTTGCTCGGATGCGCGATGTCTTGCGAGATGTGCGGGGGGACAAACCCGAACTGCGGCCGTTGTTCGTCACCCTGGATCCAGAGCGCGATCCGCTCGATCGAATCGCACCCTATCTCGCCTTCTTCGACGAGCGCTTCGTCGGCATGTCCGGGCCGCAGCCGAGGATCGATGAGGTATCCGCACAGTTTCGCGTCTACGCGAAGAAGGAGGTACTCGATTCCGAACTCGAGTACACGATCGCTCATAGCGCGCATATCTATCTCATCGATCGCCTAGGGCGCGTTCGCGCGACCTTCGGCGAAAGCGTCACCGTGGCGCAGATGGTCGATGGCGTCGAACGGCTGCTGGCGGAGCCGTCGGCGTGAGCCGCTTTGCCGCGCATGTCGCCGGGCTCGATTCCCGTCAGAAGCAGCGCGCGGTTGCGTGGATCTGGCTTGGCGTGTCGGCGCTACTGGCAGGGGGCCTGATGTCGCTGATGCTCGTGATCGCGCGCACGCCGGCGCTCCAGGACCTGTTGCCCGGCACCGACTTCTTCCACGTTGCACTCGTGGTGCACGTCGATCTGACGGTGCTCGTCTGGTTCATGGCATGCGCGGGACTCGCATGGACGGTATTCGGCGACGCGAGATATGGAGCGCTGCAGAACATCGCAATCGCGCTTGCGGCCGCGGGCGCTGCGATGATCACGGTGGCACCGTTCATCGGCGCGGACAGGCCCCTGATGAACAATTATGTTCCGGTACTGCGGCACCCCTGGTTCTACGCTGCGCTGATTGTGCTCGGGGTCGGATTGACGCTGCAGGCGTGTCTCTTTCTGGCACAGCGGTGGCGCTCCTTTCGGATCGTCGATCGACTCGATCTCGTGCGCTTTGCGTTGTCGATCGCCG
>JBFKCZ010000406.1:0-3457 GCA_041620035.1 Pseudomonadales bacterium | reverse complement strand
TCCTGGAGGTTCGCGAGCACCCGCTGGCCCAGCTCCTTGACGTCGGTGCCGCGTTCTCGAAGGTAGGAGTCCTCCATGCGTTCGAAGGCACGCACGTGATCGGTGATGACCTGCCGCAGCGCGCCCTGCGCCCACTGACCTTCGCGGATGCGTGTTCGAACGTCGCCCGCGAGCGCGGTGTCGTCGAGCATGTGCAGGTAGGCGTCGAACAGCGCGAGCTCTTCGGGCGGCAGACTCGCCGAGAGCTGTTCACCGATGGCGCGGATGTCGTCGCGGACCGCGGTGATCGCCTTGTCGAAGACCATCAGTTCCGTAGTCACATCCTCGGCGACGCGGTCGGGCACCTTGTCGAGATTCGCCGTGGGATGAATCACTACCGTGGTGCCGATACAGATGCCGGGCGCGCCCGGCACGCCCACGAAGCGCGTGTCCTGACGGTCGGCATCGCCGTCGTTCAGGTGGGCGACGTCGCCGGTCGCCTCGGCATGGGCAACCACACCGGCGAGCTGGGCGGACAGCGTGATGAGGAACGACTCTTCGCTCTGATCGAAGCGCCGGCTCTCCCGCTGCTGCACGATCAGTACGCCGAGCACTCGACGATGATGAATGATCGGCACGCCGAGGAACGCGTGAAACGGTTCCTCACCGATCTCGGGCAGATAGTGGAAGTTTGGATGCCGCGTCGCATCTTCGAGGTTGATCGGTTCGGCGCGCATGCCCACGAGCGTGACGAGCCCTTGACCCGGCATCAGGTGCAGATGGCCAACCGCCTCTTTGTTGAGCCCTTCGGTGGCGACGAACACATAGCGATCGTGGGTTTCGTCCACGAGGTAGATCGAGCACACCTCCGTACCCATCGCTTCTCTGACACGCTTGACGAGCAGGTCGAGCTGCGAACGGAAGGTGGGCGCCGAGTTCACGTCCTGGACGATGCTTCGGAGGACTTCGAGCATTTAGCGTCTTGCGCCCCTTAAGACGACCGTTGTAAAACGAGTCGTGGCGCGAGTTCTTTCAGCGCCAGTCGATACACCTCGCGTTTGAAATCTACGACCTGGCCCACGGGGTACCAGTAACTCACCCATTGCCAGTGGTCGAACTCCGGCTTCGAAGAAGACGTCATGCAGACGTCCGCGTCGCAGCCCAGCATGCGGAGCAGAAACCACTTCTGCTTCTGGCCCTTGAATCCCGGATCGGAATTGAATCGCAACAGCCGCCTGGGCAAGCGGTACTTCAGCCACCCGGACGTGCACGCGACGATCTGCACGCACTCCGGTCGCAGCCCGACCTCCTCGTGAAGTTCCCGGTACAGCGCCTCTTCAGGTGTTTCCCTTTCCTGAATTCCACCCTGAGGAAATTGCCATGCGTCACGGCCGCCGACCCGGCGGGCCCACAACACCTGGCCAAGATCGTTGGCGAGCACAATTCCGACGTTGGGCCGATAACCATCGGCATCCACCACGTTCGGTCTCTCTCGATACAGTTGCCGAGGATTGTTCCACATCGGCTGTACGAGCAGCAAACGCCGACAAATCCGTTTCCGTGACGGCTATTCCACACGCAGGAAGAAGCACTTCAGATACTCCATCTCCGGTATCGAGGGATGGATGGGATGGTCGGCCGGCATGCTGCCGCGGCCGATGACGGCAATGTCGCGGCGCACGTGACGCGCCGCCGCTCGCACATCGGACAAGAGCGTTCCCGCATCGACCTGCGAGGAGCACGAGCACGTGACCAGTACGCCACCGTCGGCAACGCGAGCCAGGGCAGCGGAGTTCACGTGTCGGTAATGGCTGCGGCCGGCCTTGAGGTCTTTCCTGCGCTTGACCAGTGCCGGGGGATCGAGCACGACGACATCGAACAACTCGTCCGTCGACTCGAGGTAATCCGACACATCGGCGCGTACGGCCGAGAGCCGGCCATCGACGCCGTTCGCCTGCGCGTTTCGCGTCACGGCCTCCACGGCGGGCGCCGAGCCATCGATGCAGGTCACCCGCCTTGCACCCGCCCGTGCCGCGATCACGCCCCAGGCACCGACGTAGCTGTAGAGATCCAGCACCGACGCACCCGAATAACGCCTCAGGAGATGCGCGCGGTTGTCCCGCTGATCGAAGAACCAGCCGGTCTTCTGGCCGCCTTCCAGATCGATTTCGAACTCGCAGCCGCCTTCCCGCACGGTGACCCGCGGCCCGCCCTTCACCACGTCGACGTACTCGGGCAGCCCTTCCGCGGCGCGCGCGCTGGCATCGTTCTTGATCACGAGTGTCCTGGGGGCGAGCAGGTCGTCGAGCGCCGCTTCGATCTCGGGGAGGCTTGCCTCCATGCCATGCGTGGTGGTCTGCACCACGCACGCATCATTGAACCGGTCCACGATGAGGCCGGGCAGACCGTCGCCTTCGCCATACGCGAGCCGGTAGAACGGTGCATCGAACGACCTCTCGCGATGCGCGAGCGCACGCCGCAGCCGGTCGCGAATGAGGCCATCGAGGGTGGGTTCGCCCTGCTCGCGCCGCCGCGCCAGAATGCGCACCGCGATCAGACTAGCCGGACTCACGTGGCCGAGACCGATGAGCTGGCCCCTGGCGTCCTCGACCCGGACATGGGCCCCCGGCGTCAGCGACTTGATCGGCGCGCGCGCCACATCGATTTCGTTGCTGAACACCCACGGATGCCCGCGCTTGACGCGACGATCCTCGTCGCGCTTGAGATAAAGCGTCTCCATTCGTAGGGAATCCGGGCGGTGGGAAGCGATCGGCTATTATGAGGCGCATCGCAGCCGAGTAGACACACGCAAGCGACACGATGGAGCGCGAGACAGACCGCAATCGGCTGAAGGACGCATCGAGCCCCTATCTGCTGCAACATGCGGACAATCCGGTGCACTGGTACCCGTGGTCGGAGGAAGCCCTCGAGCGTGCCCGCGCACTGGACAAGCCGATTCTGCTCTCGATCGGCTATTCGGCGTGCCACTGGTGCCATGTCATGGCCCACGAGTCTTTCGAGGACGAAGAAACCGCCACGCTCATGAACGAGCACTTCGTCAACATCAAGGTCGATCGCGAGGAGCGGCCCGACATCGACAAGGTGTACCAGCTCTCGCACCACCTGCTCACCCAGCAGGGCGGGGGTTGGCCGCTGACGATGTTCATCGACCCGCAAACCCACATTCCCTTCTATGGCGGAACCTACTTCCCCAAGGCGGCACGCTACGGATTGCCCGGATTCGTCGAACTCCTGCTGCGGGTGGCCGCGGTCTATCGGGAAAAACGCGAGGACCTCAACGCGCAGGGTCAGAAACTGAAAGCCATGCTCGACTCACTCGGCACGGCCACCGGCAATTCCACCGGCGCGGATACGGCGCTATTGGATCGCGCGCGCAGTCAACTCGCGGAGCAGTACGATGCCCGCGACGGCGGCTTCGGCGCGGCGCCGAAGTTCGCGATGCCGCTCGCGATCGAGC